>JAPKZQ010000001.1 GCA_026393675.1 Acidobacteriota bacterium
GCGTCGCCCGCATCGCGCGCGGGCCACGCGGCCTACCAGCGGCTGGAGCACGCGATGGACGCCTATCTGACGGAGGTGCACCTTGCTGCGTAGAAAACTTGACTCAAAAACTCAGATCCGAATCAATCAAGACTTCTAGGCGCGATCGGTTTGCAGCGTGCCCACCACGTCGGCGACCCGTTCGATGCCGTGTCGCTCGAGGTAGTCCTCGATACCAGCCAGCAACTTCGTCCAGATGAACGGATCGACAAAGCACGCCGTGCCCACCTGCACCGCGGTCGCGCCCGCGATCATGAACTCGAGGGCATCCCGAGCGGAGGTGATGCCCCCCATGCCGATGACCGGGATGCGGACGGCGCGGGCACAGTCGTACACCATCCGTACGGCGATCGGCCTGATGGCAGGTCCGCTCAGTCCACCCATCACGTTGGACAGTCTGGGCCGCCGTGTCTCCACGTCGATGGCCATCGCCAGGAACGTGTTTACAAGCGACACGGCATCGGCGCCCGCCTCTTCGGCCGCCTTCGCGAATGACGACACGCTGGTCACATTGGGCGTCAACTTCGGGATGACCGGCAGGCGCGTCACCTTGCGCACCGCACTGACGACGGCTGCCGTGCTGGCGAGATCGCAGCCGAACTGAATGCCCCCTTCCTTGATATTGGGACACGAAATGTTCAGTTCCAGCGCGGCGACGCCCTCGACATCCGAGAGGATGCGTGCCAGCTCCACGTATTCACTAATCGCTGATCCACAGATATTGACGATGACCACCGCGCCGAGACGCCTCAGCTCCGGCATCTTCTCGCGGACGAACCGGTGCACGCCGATGCCCTGGAGGCCGATGGCATTCAGCATGCCCGACGGCGTCTCAACGATGCGCGGCGGCGGATGGCCCTCTCGTTCGGTGAGAAAGAGGCCCTTGACGGCAATGGCGCCGAGGCTCGCCAGGTCGACCACTTCCGCGTACTCGAGGCCGTAGCCGAAACAGCCGCTGGCCGGAATGATGGGATTCTTCAGCACCAGCGAGCCGATGCGGACGCTCAGATCAGCCTTCATTCCCACACCACATCGTCACCATTGAACACCGGGCCGTTCAGGCACGATCGGACAAAGTGCGCACGCCCCTCGTCGTCTCGCACGCGGACCACACAGCTGTAGCATCCGCCCATGCCGCATCCCATGATGCGCTCGGTCGACAGCTGGGAGGGACGTCCGTACCGGCGGGCGAGATCTGCGACGGCCTTGAGCATCGGTTCCGGCCCGCAGGCATAGAGCGTGAGCCCGGCTGATGCGGGCTGCGCCGAAAGTGCACGTTCGAGCGGCACCGTCACGCGGCCGTGGCTGCCTCGACTGCCATCCTCGGTCGCCAGTTCGAGTGCGACGCCGCGGCTCTCGAACCACTCGAGGTAGAACAGGTCCGTGTGACTGCGGCCGCCGTAGAAAAGCCGGATCCGCGTGCCCGCCGACCGCAGCTCGTCAGCGAGCGTGGCAAAGGGCGCCAAGCCCACGCCTCCGGCGACCATCCACGCTTCCGATGGCGGGCCGACCGTGGTGAAGGGCTTGCCGAGCGGCCCGAGGCAGTCCAGGCGATCGCCAGCCGCCGCCTCGAACAGGCGCGACGTGCCGACACCGACGCGCTTGCAGAGAATCGAGATGGCGTACGGCGTGGCGTCGGCCCGCCGGAGTACCTCGAAGACCGAGAACGGCCGCCGAAGCAGCGGGTCCGTGCCATCGGCGGTCCGGATCATGACGAACTGGCCGGCCCGCGCGGTCCCCGCGATCGCAGGGGCGGCCAGCACCAGCACGTTGTAGTCGGCCGACAGGCGCGTGTTGGCCAACACCTCGGCGTGGACATCGACCGGAGCAGCCATGGAGAAAGTATACCGTCGGAGGTGTAAAGTACGATTGGGAGTCTGCGAGCTGTGCGATACCTTCGAATGCTTACCAATGCGGTGATTGCCGGTGTGGCCGTCGCCCTGTACATCGCCGTGCTGGTGCTGCAGCTCAATCCGCACTACTCGCTTTCCGGCTTTCCGGCGCTCGTGCTGACGCTCGTCGCCTCCTACGGCCTCAACGTGGCGGCCTTCTTTTACGCGTTGATTGTTGTACACCAGGTGGTTGCGGCCGAGCCGATCTCGCCCGGCTGGATCAGCTTCCGGGTGCTCGTGTGGCTCTGCGCGATTGGCTCGCTGGCGGGCGCGGCCCTGACCTGGACAAACCTGCTGGGATTCGGTCCGGTCCTCGACTCATCGACCGGGCTCCGGATGACGGGCGGGGCGGTGGCGCTCTCGCTCTGCGCGGCCTTCATGCTGATGCTGGCGACCTGGCACCAGTGGAAAGGCCACCAGGGTTCGAAGTACGAGCCGGCGCTGTTGGCGTTGCTGCTCATGGCATCAGTGGCCGTGCCGATGACGTTTCGCGGGCCCGGCACCGATGCCGCCAGACCGCCGCGCGACCCGGGAGAGCTCGCGGCGACGGCCGAAGCGGCGGGCGAGAGCCGGGTCATGCTGCTGTTGTTTGAAGGCGCCTCGCTCGACATCATCGCGCCGGCAGCCGCCGATGGACGTCTGCCGCATTTCGGACGGCTGGTCGAGTCGGCCGCATTCATGCACGTCGCGACGATTCGCCCCACCCAGCCTGGCACCGTGTGGACCGCCGCCGCGACAGGCAAGCTGCCGGTGAAGAACGGCATCCGTTCGGCAGGCACGTACTGGCCTGTTGGCGGCACGGATGCGATCGAGGTGTTGCCGGATTCGTGCTTCGCGCACGCGCTTGTCCGGTTCCGGTTCCTTCGGCAGCAGCTTCACACGAGCGGCGACCTGACTGCGCGACCGCTCTGGAACATCCTCAGCCAGCAGGGCGTGCCCGTCGGGATCGTCAATTGGTCCATCACCCAACCGGCTCGCCAGGTGCGCGGTTACCAGGTGAGCGACGAGTTCGAACGACTCGCGGGATCGAGCGTCGACCTGGAGAACACCCAGAGCGCGTGGCCGCGTGAAGCGGTCTCAGTCGCGGCAGCGGCGGTCATCAAACCCGGGGTCGATCCCCGAGGGACGCAGGCGACCGCCGGCAGCGACGCCAGCGAGTTGATTGCGACCACCTGCCGCTCCGACCGCGTGTACGAGCAGATGGCAACCGATCTCGAAGGACAATTCCCGAGCCGGTTCCAGGCGGTCCGCTACAGGTGCCTTGATGCGGCCGGGCACTATTTGCTGCGCTACGCGGTGCCCAATCCCTTCGGCGATGTATCCGAGGAGGACGTGCAGCGATACAACGTGGCGCTCGGCGGATTCTACGCGGCCGCCGACGCCGCCATTGGCCGGGCGGTTGCGATGATGCGGCCGGGGGACCTGCTCATCGTGATGTCCGGCTTCGGCATGGATCCGATGGACATCGGCAAACGGCTGCTCGAGAAGACATTCGGCAACCCGGTGCCGACCGGCACCCACGAGCGCGCACCTGATGGCTTCATGTTCGTGTTCGGCTCGGCCGTCAAGCCGGGCCGGTATGCCCGCGCGTCGATCGTCGATCTCGTACCGACCGTGTTGTATTTCTTCGGACTGCCGGTTGGCCGCGACATGGACGGATTTGCCAGGACCGACATCTTCAGCCGGGACTTCACGGCGCACAGGCCGATCACCTACATTCCCACCTACGAGCGGTAGCGAGGGAAGACGGCACCTGCGGTATACTGAGGCAGCTCTTTAACCGTGGTCCGAGAGGCCACGAAGAGGCACACCGTGAACCATCTCCGCACTCCGCTCGACGCCCGGTTGGACCCCCAACCGATGTCCATCCCCCAATTCCCAACCCGCTTGTTCCGGAGGATCAGATGCCAATCGTGATGGATCGCGATCGGGTCAGTCGATCGCTCACGCGAATCGCGCACGAGATCGTCGAGCGCAATCGCGGCGTCGATCAGGTCGCGCTGGTTGGCGTTCGGACCCGCGGCGTGCCGATCGCGCGACGGCTGGCCTCGCTCCTGCTGACGATCACGGGTCACGAGGTGCAGAACGGTGTCCTCGACATCACGCTCTACCGCGACGACTTGATGAAGCATGCGGTGGGCCCGCAACCCATCGTCCGGCGCACCGAGATTCCGTTTTCCATCGACGACCGCCACATCGTACTCGTGGACGATGTGCTGTTTACCGGGCGCACGATCAGGGCCGCGCTCGACGCGTTGATCGATTTCGGCCGGCCTCGCACGATTCAGCTCGTCGTGCTGGTCGACCGCGGTCACCGGGAGCTGCCCATCAAGGCCGACTACGTCGGCAAGAACCTGCCGACGTCGCTCGCCGAGACCGTCCGGGTCCGGCTCGACGAAATTGACGGCGTCGACGAAGTGATCATCGAGCGCGCTGAAGGAGACCAGGCATGAGCGAGACAGCCAGCCGTCTGCGGGGCAAGGACCTGCTGGGGATTGCCGACCTGGACGTGTCGGAAATTAACCTGATCCTGGACACCGCGGAGGCGATGAAGGAAGTCGCGTCGCGGCCCATCAAGAAGGTCCCGACGTTGCGGGGCAAGACGGTCATTAACCTGTTTTTCGAACCGTCGACGCGCACCAGGACGTCGTTCGAGATCGCCGAAAAACGGTTGAGTGCCGACACACTGAACATCGCCATCGCGATGTCGAGTGTCGTGAAGGGCGAAACGCTCATCGACACCGCGCTCAACCTCGAGGCGATGGCGCCCGCCATCATGGTGGTTCGCCACTCCTCGTCCGGCGCCTGCCATCTATTGGCGCGCACCTGCCGGGCCGGGATTGTGAACGCGGGGGATGGGACGCACGAGCACCCGACGCAGGGCCTGCTCGACGCCTTCACGATCCGCGAACGCAAGGGCCGGATTGCGGGACTGAAGATCGCGATTGTCGGAGACCTGCTTCACAGCCGGGTGTTCCGGTCGAACATCCTGCTGCTGACCAAGCTCGGCGCCGAGGTCTGGGCCTGCGGCCCGCCGACGCTGATGCCGCCAGAGCTGGACCGGCTCGGCGTGCATGCGACCACTCGCGTCGACGAAGCGGTCGACGGGGCCGACGCGATCATGATGCTGCGCATTCAGCTCGAGCGCATGCAAGGCGGCTTCTTCCCGTCACTCCGGGAGTATTTCACGGTGTTCGGGATGACGCCCGAGCGGGTGCGCCTCGCCAAGCCGGATGCGATCATCATGCACCCGGGGCCGATGAACCGAGGCGTCGAGATCGCGTCCGAAGTCGCGGATGGGCCTGCGTCGGTCATCCTCGACCAGGTGACCAACGGCGTGGCCGTCCGCATGGCGGTGCTGTACCTGCTGGCCGGAGGAGGCGAGAATGAAGTTGCTGCTTAAGGGCGCCCGCGTCGTCGACCCCGCGTCGGGCATCGATGGGATCCGTGACGTGCTGGTGGACGGCGATCGCATTTCCCGTGTGGACACGTCGATTCCCGCCGAGGCGGCTGTAGGCGCCGCCATCGTGGAACTGGGCTCGTCGCTTGTCGTGGTGCCAGGCCTGATCGACATGCACGTGCATCTGCGGGAGCCGGGCTATGAGCACAAAGAGACCGTCGCGACGGGCACGGCGTCCGCCGTGGCCGGTGGCTTTACCGCGGTCGCGTGCATGCCGAATACGAATCCGGTCAATGACAACGCCAGCGTGACGCGCTTCATCCTGAAGCAGGCCGCCGCGGCGAATCTGGCCCGCGTGTACCCGATTGGCGCGGTGTCGAACGGATCAAATGGGGAACACCTGGCCGAAATCGCCGACATGCGCGAGGCCGGGTGCGTGGCGTTCTCCGATGACGGACGACCGGTGGCGACGGCGGCGCTGATGCGGCGTGCGCTCGAGTACGCCGGCATGTTCAACATGCCCATCATCGATCACTGTGAAGACCGGTCGCTGGCCGGGGAGGGGGTCGCCCACGAGGGATTCCACGCGGCTCAGCTGGGGCTGCGGGGCATTCCGGCGGCGGCCGAGGACGTGATGGTTGATCGCGACATCGTGCTGGCCCACGCCACCGGCGGGCACGTCCACATCGCGCACGTGAGCACGGCAGGCGCGCTGCGCGCCGTGCAGGCCGGGAAATCGCGCGGCGCCCGCGTCACCTGCGAGGTGACGCCGCACCACCTCACACTCTCCGACGAGCGGCTTCGCGCCCCGCTCATCTACGACACGAACTTGAAGATGAACCCGCCGCTCCGGGGCACGACCGACCGCGACGCGCTGCTGGCCGGCATCAGGGACGGATCGATCGACGTCATCGCGACCGACCATGCCCCGCATCATGCCGACGACAAGCGGGTCGAATTCGACCGGGCGTCGTTCGGCATTGTCGGTCTCGAGACGGCCGTGTCTCTCGGCTTCGATCGGCTCGTCCACGCCGGCATCATCGGCATTGGCCGGTTGGTCGAGTTGTTCTCCGTCAACCCGGCGAGGATCCTCAAGGTGCCTGGCGGGCGGATCGCATCAGGAGACATGGCGGACATCACGATTCTGGCTCCTGATCTCCCGGTGACCGTGGCCGCCGCCGCGTTCCGGTCCAAGGCCAGAAACACCCCGTTTGACGGCTGGTCGCTGCGCGGAGGCGTGGCCGCAACCATCGTGGGCGGCCGCGTGGTTTTCGCCAACACGGCCGTGCCCCAGGCCGCCGGCCTGGAGAGGAGAGAGAGGAGAGAAACGTGAGAGGTCGGGACGAGATCCGCCAGAAGGCGTTCGACGAACTGCAACGGGCAGGCGTGCTCATGCTCGACGGACACTTCGACTACGGCAACGGGTACCACGGCCGGGTGTATCTGAACCCGCACCAGTTGTTCAGGTTTCCCTCGACCATCTGGCGCTTCGCTCAGGATCTGATCGACCTGATGCCGGCGACCATGATCGAACAGGCCGACGTGGTGGCCGGGCCGGCGACCGGCGGAGCGCTGCTGGCACACACGATTGCCGGCCTGCTCGACAGTCGGCGCAAACTGACGGAGCCCGCGCGGCTGTTCGCGCCTTTCGCGCCCGACCACGCGGGCGGGCACACGCTGCGTCCGTTCTACCGCGCGCAAATGGCGGGCAAGCGCGTATTGATCGCTGATGACGTGCGCAACACCGGCCAGACCTTTGAGCGGTGCGCGGCGCTCGTCAAGCAGGCTGGAGGCACCGTGATCGGCACCGTGGAGATTTGCGATCGGCTGGAGGCCATCGTGGATCTGGGCGTGCCGAATATCGCGGTAGCCGAGTACCGGGCGCCAGACAACTACGCCGCGTCGGCCTGTCCGTTCTGCCGCGACGGGCAGGCGATCAGTACCTTCTAATCACTCCCGGAGTGGTTGTGCCGGCGCACACACTCCGGGAGTGATTGTTGCATCGATCAATCGCGCCCAGGAAGCGCCGTATGGCCGACCCCCGCCGCCTCAAGCCCGCGCTCGACAGGCTCTACCACGAGTTTGACCGAAGCGCGCGCGTCAGCGATCCGATCGAACGCGTGCGCCCCTTCACCAACCCAGCCGATGCGGAGATCGTCGCCTTTTGCGCGGCCGGGCTGGCCTTTGGCCGCGTGACCAGCGTCCTGGCCTCGATCGATGCCCTGCTGGACGTGATGGGGCCGTCGCCGTCGGTCTTCGTCCGGCGGTTCGATCCGGAGCGCGACGGAGCCAGGCTTGAACATCTCGGGCACCGCTGGACGCGCGGACGGGACCTGGTGGCGCTGCTTTGGATCCTCAGACAGATGCTGGAGGTTGCTGGCTCTCTGGAGCAGTTCTTCGTCGACGGCGATGTGCCCTCCTCGCCGGACGTCGGCCCTGGGCTCGATCGGTTCTGCGAGCGTGCGCGGCAGCTGGATGTGACCCGGGCGTATGGACGGGCGGCCGGGCGGCTGGGCGTCCACACGTTCTTCGCGCGGCCGTCGGCCGGTAGCGCGTGCAAGCGCCTGAACTTGTTTCTGCGCTGGATGGTGCGTCGCGACGGAATCGACCTCGGCACGTGGACGCGCGTTTCGGCTTCGCGCCTCATCATTCCGCTCGACGTGCACGTCATCCGCGTGGGGCAGTGCCTGCGCCTGACGACCTACAGAACGGCCGGCTGGAGGATGGCCGCCGACATGACGGCATCACTGCGGACGATCGATCCTGACGATCCTGTGCGCTATGACTTCGCGCTGTGCCATCTTGGGATGCTGAACCTGTGCGGATTCAATCAGCCAGCGGGAGATTCCCATTGCCCGCTGAGGGGCGCATGCCGACCACGCGCTCGTAGACGGCGAGGGTCTCGTCCACCATTCGATCCACGCTGAAGCGCACGCGCACGCGCTCCAGGCCTGCCTTGCCCATCTGCGTCCGGAGCGGCGCGTCGTTGAGCAATCGCAGGATGGCCTCGGCCATCGCGGCGGGTTTCTGGACGGGCACCAGCAGCCCCGTGATCCCGTGTTCGACGACTTCAGGAATGCCGCCGGAGTCGGTCGCCACCACGGCCTTCGCCGAGGCCATCGCGTCCAGGATCGACGTGCCAAGCCCCTCGGTAATCGAGCTCATGACGAACACGTCCAGGCTCTTGAGCAGCGCGAGCACGTTGGGCTGAAAGCCGACGAGCCGGACGTTGTGATCGAGCCCGAGGGCCTTGATTTGCCGTTGCAGCTGCGGCCGCAGTTCGCCCTCGCCGAAGATGAGTACCTGGACGTCTGGCAGCGCGTGGGCGATGGCTGGAACCGCCTCGATCAGATATCGCTGACCCTTGTGCGCGACAAGCGCCGCGACGTTGCCGACGACAGGCGCGTGCGGCGGCAGCCAGAGTTCCGTGTGGACGTCTGCGGGAGGGATCGCAGCAATCCGATCGACGTCGACGCCCTCGTACACGGTGACCGCCCGGTCGTCCGGGATGCCATCATCGACGACCATTGCCCGGATCGCGTTCGACGAGCATACGACGCTCGCGGCCAGCTTGTACTTCCAGCGGGAGAAGGAGTTCCGCTTGAGATGGAAATCGACGCGGCGGGCGACGACTAACGCCGGCCGTTTGTCGCGGCCGAGCATCGACAGGGCCATCGCCGCCATCGACACGGCATGCGGATCGTGCGCGTGAACAACCACAGGTCTCAATTCGCGCAGCACGCGTGAGAGCTTCAGCGCCGCGGCAAAGTCCACCTCATGCAGCGGCGCCAGGCGGATCAGATCGTGTCCCTCCTGGGCACGGCGGGCCAATTCTCCCTTCGGGTGGGCCACGAGCACGGCGCGGTGGCCGCGCGCGCGCAGGCCCATGACGGTCTGAAGGACCTGGCTCTGTCCCCCGCGCCAGGAGACTGCGGTGTCAATGTGAAGGGAGAAGAGCATCTTGCTTCTTCGTGATCTCCCACAGCTTCACGAATTTCAGGAACACGTAATACGAGTTCAGCATCGACACGATCAACCCTGCCATGCCGTCGAGGACACCGCCGCGGGCCAGGTAGTTGCGCAGAAACGCCGCGGGCGGGTGGAACGCGACCTGGAACGCGCCGGAGCGCCGCCCATCCTCGAACATCTGGCGCGCCGCCAGACTCGAGTACCGATCGATGGTAGCCAGATGGTGCGAAACGTCCCGGTACGGGTAGTGCTGCAGATCGGCGCCGAGACGGGCGACCGCGCCCTGGGCGCTCACCGATTCGTGGACGTACCGGCCGGTCCATCGCGCGCGCCGCCGGTCGTACAGCCGGAGTTGATGGTCCGGGTACCAATCGGTCGAGCGAATCCAACGCCCGAGGTAATGGCTCACGCGAGGTACGCGGTAGCCGACGCAGGGAGGGTCGCTTCGCAGCAGCGCCTTGATTTCGTGACTGAGCTCCGGCGTCACGCGTTCGTCCGCGTCGAGCGAGAAAATCCAGTCGTGCGTGGCGATTGAGGCGGCGTAGTTCTTCTGCGCGATGTAGCCCGGCCAGTCGCGGATGACGACGCGATCGGTGAATCGCCGGGCAATCTCGACGGTGTCGTCCGTACTCTGCGCGTCGACGACAACGATCTCGTCTGCCCAGGAGACCGATTCAAGGGCCGCAGCGATGTTGGCCGACTCGTTGAGCGTGATGACAATGGCGGTCAAGCCGGGCACGAAGGGGAGTGTACTGCAATACTGGCCGGAAGAAGCAGGCGAGAGGCGGTAGGGTGCAACGCCTCACGCCTCACGCCTTGTGTCTACTGCCCGCCAACCAAGATGGACGAACCGCCCGCCGTGGGCGCTTCCTGAACCGTTTCAAGATCCACGAGCGACTTGTTGTAGTCGAGCAGCGCCGCGAGCGCCGAATACCGGGCATCCGCCAGGTCGCGCTGCGCCTGGAAGACCAGGAACGTGGTCGACATACCGGCGGCGTACTTCTTCTGCTCGGCCTCAAGTCGCCGTTGCATCAGCCGCTCGGTCGCCTGGGTTGACGCGACGCGTTTCTGGTTGGTTTCAACCTGCCTGGCCACGTCGCGCACCGAGCTGACCACCTGCAGTTCCAGGTTCTGCATCTGGATCCGCGACTGCGACAACTGCAGTTTCGTCCGGGCAAGAGTCGCTTCGGCGATGCTCGTGCCGATCGGATAGGACACGTTGATCGTGAACGACCAGCTACGGAAGTCGTTGCTGAGCAACCGGCTCAGCACCGTCCCGAACCCCTCGTCGATCTGCCCGATCACCGGCGGTGGGAACCCACCAGAGCCGTAGGCCAGCTTCGTGCCACCCGATCCGGTCAGGCCGTAGGCCACCTGGGCGTTGACGTCGGGCAGGATCTGGTTGCGCTGGAACTTGATGGTCGCTTCGGTGAGCTCGAGGTTCTTCCGCGCTGAGCGCAGGTCCGTGCGCTTCTCGAGCGCCGTCGTGACGGCGGCCTCCACGTCGACGACCTTCGGTGCGAACGTCGGCTGGTCCGTCAAATCGAATTTCACCGCCCAGAAGGTCGCAGACTTCGGATCGAGGATCAGCGTCCGCAGGGCGTCCTCGAACCGACGGACGGTCGATTCGGCGACAATGGCCGCCTCATCGCGCCGCGCCACCTCGGCCTCGGATTCGACGACGTTGATGGGCGCCATCGTGCCGATTTCGACGCGCGACCGGTCGTTGCGCAGCGATTCCTTGGCCAGGTCGAGCGACTGATCGGCCACCTTCTGGGCCGCCACCGCCGCCTTCAGATTCCAGTACGCGTACTTCACGTTGCGGATCGTCGCGAGCACGGTCTGGCGCAGCGACACGTCCGAGATGTCCCGGTTCATCTTCGTGACAATGAGCTGCTGCCGGGCATTGTCGATCTCGCGATTCCGGACGAGCGGCTGCGTGAAGTTGAAGTTGAGATTCGACCCGAGGGAGGGGTTTGGGCTGTCGTAGACGCTGTTCGACTTGCCCCGCGACGTGTCCCACAACACCGTGTAGTTGGCGCCCCACGGCAGCAGTTGATTGGCGCCGATATTGGCCGTCAACGAATCACGGGTCAGTTGGTCGCTCGCGCCCGCGAAGAAACTGGTGATTGGGTTTATCGTCCGGCCATCCCGCACCGTGGCCGTCAGGTTGGGTGTCCATGCAGTTCGGGCCTGGGCGATCGACAGGTCCTGCAATTCGGGATTGATCCGCTCAACCCGCACGTCCAGGTTGTTCTCGAGTGCCAGCTTGACCGCCTCTTCGAGGGACAGCGGTTGGGCCGGCCCTGCCGGCTGCGCCGGCGCGGCGGGTGTTGCAGGGGTGGCGGCGGGCGTCTGCGCGAGGGCGGACACCGACAGGCCAATGATCGACACCGCAATAAGGCATATCCGCGCGGCACGAGAAAGCTGTTGAAGCATTGCGATCGACTCCAGGGCTTGTACTGTCACTTCCGGAACGGGACCAGTGGACCTGCTGGCGTGAACGCATGCGACCGCGCCAGTCAGAGACGACTATCCTTTGGATATAGACGGATCAGGGTAGACCACGGTTCAGCAAATCCGCTCCGGGTATACTAGCCCGGACCATTCGCGAAGGCCAGGAACCCCGCCCGCCCGTTCGGTTGGGCATGCCCCATCCGCAGGAGCGTCAGGAGATGAAGCAGGACGATGTGCTGAGCCAGTTTCGGCGCCTGGGCGCGCTGCTCGAAGGCCACTTCAAGTTGTCGTCGGGCCTCCACAGCCCGGCGTACCTTCAGTGCGCGCTGGTGCTGCAACATCCGGCCGAAGCCGAGAAATTGGGCCGGGCACTGGCGGCGGTGATGCCCAGTGTGGAAGCCACCGTGGTGTTGTCGCCTGCACTTGGGGGCCTGATTATCGGCCACGAGGTGGCGCGGGCGTTGGGGGTGCGGGCCATTTTCGCCGAGCGCGTCGATGGCGCGCTGACGCTGCGGCGGGGGTTCGACCTGACGCCGGCAGACCGTGTGGTTGTCGTCGAAGACGTGGTGACCACGGGTGGCTCGACCCGTGAGACCATGGAAGTGGCCCGGGCTGCCGGGGCCACCGTTGTGGCCGCGGCTGCCGTCATCAATCGCAGTGGACACGCGTCACCTGTTGACGTGCCGTTTGCGGCGCTGGCCGCGATCACGCCGCCGACCTGCAAGCCCGACGCCTGCCCGCTGTGCGCGCAGGGGATGCCGGTGACCAAACCCGGGTCGAGACCGGGGAAGTAGCGCCTCGCGCCTACCGCCTAACGCCTGACGCCTGTTGAAGATGTCCCGCACGCTCAAGCTCGTCCTCGCCTATGACGGCTCCGCCTATGTCGGCTGGCAGCGGCAGACGAGCGGCCAGTCCATCCAGGGGCTGATCGAAGACGCACTCAGCCGGATTGATGGCGCACCAGTGGTCGTGGCCGGCGCCGGCCGCACGGATGCCGGTGTCCATGCTCTGGGCCAGGTCGCCAGTGCCCGGGTCGCGACCACGCTCGATCAACCGACGTTGAAGCGAGCGCTCAACGCCATCCTCCCGCCAGATGTCAGGGTCGTCAGCGTCGAGGATGCGGCTGACCAGTTCCACGCCCGGTATAGCGCGTCCGTCAAGACGTACGAATACTGGATCTGGCAGGGTGACGTCCTCCCGCCGTTCCTGAGGGCGTCGTGCTGGCAGATTCCGCGCCAACTGGATGTCGCCGCGATGGATGTTGCAGCTCGGCTGCTCGAGGGACGCCATGATTTTGGGGCGTTCCAGTCCGCGGGAGGCCATGTCAAGACAAGCGTGCGGACCATCTGGTCGGCGCGGGTCGGAGTCGGGACCGTGCGATCTGCGCGTGTCGCGTCACCCTTTGAATCCGCCCCCGAAGACGACAATGGCCATCCGGTCGTCGTGCGCATCGAGGCTGACGGCTTCCTTCGCCACATGGTCCGGGCGGTTGTCGGGACGCTGGTTGAAGTCGGAGACCACCGTCGCGATGCCGACACGATCGCGGCGCTTCTCGACCGCGCGGACCGCGGCGAGGCAGGCCCCACCGCTCCGCCGCACGGGCTGGTGCTCGTTCGGGTGCGCTATGGGCCGGCGGTGGCGCCTGATGCAGGAAGTCGGTAAGATTAGCTCTTGCGTAAATCAGGTTGTCCGCATGTCGCGTGAAGAACTCCTGGCCTGGGTGGCTGCAGGCTCGTCAGACGAGGCGCTGGCGCGGTCCATCAACTTCGACCGGCTCCCGGCCCACATCGCGATCATCATGGATGGCAACGGGCGGTGGGCGGCGCAGCGTCACCTGCCGCGGGTGAAGGGCCATCACGCCGGCATCGAGGCCGTGCGTGACACGGTAGAAACCTGCGCGCGGCTCGGTATCCAGGTGCTGACGCTCTACGCGTTTTCGGTCGAGAACTGGAAACGCCCTCTCCTTGAAGTCACGACCCTGATGGCGTTGCTCAAGCGCTACCTGCGCCTCGAACTGAAAACGCTCATTCGCAACAACATCCGGTTCCGCGTGATCGGCCGGTTCGAAGGCCTGCCCGCCGACGTGCAGAAGGAGCTGGTCAAGGCGGTCGAATCCACCTCGTCATCGACCGGCATGTTTTTCAACATTGCGCTGAACTACGGCGGCCGCGCCGAAATCGTGGATGCGGCCCGCCGCATCGTGGAATTGGGCGTCCGGAGCGAGGATCTCGACGAGCGTCGCTTCAGCGAGTTCCTCTACACGGCTGGCCAGCCGGACCCTGATCTTCTGATCCGCACGAGCGGTGAGATGCGAGTCAGCAATTTTCTGCTGTGGCAGATTGCCTACGCCGAAATCTACGTCACCGACGTGCTCTGGCCGGATTTCCGGCGCCGCCACCTGCTCGAAGCCGTCGCCGACTTCCAGAAACGCGACCGGCGTTACGGCGGCATCAAGCAACCGGCTCCAACCCGCGTGGCCCAGTGACTCGCATCCTCAGCGCCCTCGTCCTGATTCCCCTTGTCGTTTCTGGGATCTGGTTTGCGCCGCAGTGGGTCGTGGTGTTGCTGGTCGAGGCCGTGCTCGTGGCGGCGTTCATCGAGTACGCCGATCTGTATGAGAAGGCGGGCGTGCCCATGCCGCGCGTGCCGGCCTGCGCCGCCGCTGTCGTGACCTGCGCGGCCATCGCCTGGCCGGGACAGATGTCAGCGGATCTCGTGCTGATCGCCATCCTGATTGCGGTTTCGGCGGCCGTGCTCGGCGCGTATCAACCGGCCTCGCACGTGCCGGCCTCCGCCGCGGCGGCGCTGTTCTCGGCAGTCTATCTGGGCGTGCCGCTCGGCTGTCTGGCCGCCCTCCGCGGCGTGTTCGGCCGCGAGGCCCTCCTGCTGGTGTTGATCGTGGTGTGGATCTCAGACAGCGCGCAGTACTACGCCGGGCGGCTGTTCGGCCGGCACAAGCTTTCCCCGACCGTCAGTCCCAAGAAAACGGTCGAAGGCGCCATCGGCGGATTTGTCGCCGGCGTGGCCGTCATGATCGCACTCGGCAGGATCTGGCTTCCCGCGCTCTCGATCTGGTGGCTGGCCGGCACGGGAGCTGTGCTGGTCGCGCTCGGGATTGCGGGCGACCTGTTCGAGTCGCTGCTGAAGCGCAGCGCACAGGTGAAAGACAGTTCTGGTCTCATCCCGGGACACGGCGGCGTGCTGGACCGCATCGACGCGCTGCTCTTTGTCGGACCAGGGTTCTACCTGTTCCTGAGACTGCTGACGTGAGCCGCCTCCGATCGCACGCTCCGAAAATCCGCGTGGCCATCCTCGGATCGACCGGATCGATCGGCCGAAGTGCGCTGTCGGTGGTCGAGGCGCATCCGGACCGCCTCGAAATCGTCGGGCTGGCCGCGGGAAGCAACTCGACGCTGCTGGCCGCCCAGGTGGAACACCACCGGCCGCGTGTGCTGGCCATGGCCACCGCGCACGCACTCGATGCGGCCGCGCATCGCTTCGGGGCTGTGCGGCCGGCTCTCTGCGCTGCCGGCGCCGAGGGCCTGCTCGCCGTGGCGACCCATCCCGACGTCGACGTGCTGCTGTGCGCTTCGTCGGGCACCGCCGCGCTCGAAGCCGTGCTGGCCGCGATCGAGGCCCGCAAGACCATCGCGCTCGCCAACAAGGAAGTGCTCGTGATGGCCGGCGGGATCGTCACGGCTGCGGCCAGGCGTCGAGCGGTCGCCATCCTGCCGGTCGACAGCGAGCACAACGCCATTCATCAGTGCCTCCACGGGCGCGATCACGCGGAGATCAAGCGGCTGATTCTCACGGCGTCTGGCGGCCCGTTCCGCGAACATTCGGCTGCCGAGCTCAAGACAGTCAGTCCCGAAGACGCCTTGCGCCACCCGACATGGCGCATGGGGCGCAAGATCACCATTGATTCCGCGACGCTGATGAACAAGGGCCTCGAGGTGATCGAGGCGCACTGGCTGTTTGGGGCGGGTCCCGATCAGATCGATGTCATCGTACACCCGCAGTCGGTCGTGCATTCCATGGTGGAACTGTGCGACGGCTCGATCATCGCGCAGTTGGGCGTCACCGACATGCGCCTGCCGATCCAGTACGCGTTTTCGTACCCCGCGCGTTGGAGCGGCCCGTTGCCATCGCTCGACCTGGTGAAATGCGCGCCACTCGACTTCCAACTGCCCGATCACAAGCGTTTTCCCTGCCTCGGCCTGGCATACCGCGCTCTCCGGGCCGGGGGGAGCCTGCCTGTCGTGCTCAATGCGGCCAACGAGGTGGCGGTCGCCGCATTCCTGGCCGGCCGCCTCGGTTTCCTGTCGATCGCCGAGGCGATCGAGCGGGCCATGGACGCCCATGCCACCCGGGCCGTGTCCACCCTGGTCGAGGTGCGCGAAGCCGACACCTGGGCTCGCGAGTTCACCCAGGAGCTGGTCCGGGGTTACAATCAAGGTTGAGGCTCCCCTTGGTCATGAATACGTTGAACTCGATCGTTGCCTTCGTCTTTGTACTCGGCGTGCTGGTGTTCGTGCACGAACTGGGACACTTCCTGGTGGCGCGCTGGCTTGGCGTCCGCGTGATCACATTCTCGATCGGGTTCGGCCCGAAGCTCTTGAAGTTCCGGCGCAACGACATCGAGTACTGCATCAGTGCGTTTCCGCTCGGCGGCTACGTCAAGATGGCGGGCGAGAACCCGGACGAGCCGCTCTCGGGCAATCCTGGCGAGTTTCTCGCACGCAGCCGGTGGGACCGGTTCCGCATACTGGTCGCCGGGCCGGTGATGAACATCCTCCTGGCGGTTGTGCTGATGTGGGTCGTGCTCGCGCAGGGCGCACAGGTGCCCGCGTTCCAGGACGCGCCGGTGGTCATCGGCGCGGTCGGCGCCAAGTCACCAGCGGAAAAGGGCGGGATCAAGCCCGGCGATCGGATCACCAAAGTCGGCAGTCAACCCGTGGCCACGTGGGAGGAGTTCTACCTGGCGATTGGCGGTCGCGCGAATCGCGAAGTGCCGATTACGCTGCTGCGCGAAGGACGCGACACGGTCATCACCGTGACGCCGGTGGGGCAGACCAAGATGCAGATCGGCGACATCGGCGTGCTGCCGAATGTCCATCCCAGCATCAGTACTGTCGAGCGCGGCGAACCGGCGGAGAAAGCCGGCATCAAGACCGGCGACGTGGTGATGGCCGCCAACGGCGAGACGATCGTGTTCTCGAGCCAGTTGTCGGCGACGATTCGCAAGTTTCCAGGCGTGCCGATGACCCTTCGCGTGGCGCGGGACGGTTCCACGCTCGACATCGCGGTGACCCCACGGCGCCAGGGGGCGATTGGTGTGATCGGCATCCGCATTCAGGACGAGTTCAGGTTGGTGCAGCCCGGGGTCGTTGGCGCCCTCGGGATGAGCATCGACCGCAATATCCAGTTCAGCGGTCTGATCGCGCGCACCCTTGGCGGGCTGTTTACGCGGGAGACGTCTCCCAGCCAGTTGATGGGCCCGGTCGCCATTGCGCAGTTGTCGGGCGAATACGCCGCGCTCGGGTGGCTGGCGACTTTCACGTTCATGGCCTCGCTCAGCCTGAACCTCGGCCTGATAAACCTGCTGCCGATTCCCATCCTCGACGGCGGCCACATCCTCATCATGGCCATCGAATCGGTGGCCCGCCGCGATCTGAGCCTGAAGGTCAAGGAGCGGATGGTGATGGCGGGCTTTGTGGCGCTGATGCTGCTGATGGTGACGGTGGTCTATAACGACCTGTCACGCCTCTCCTGGTTCGGCCGCTTCATGCCTGGCGGACATTAGAAACAGCCGTCTGGCCAGTGGCTGAGAATCAGCCAGACAGTGGTTGATGTTCAGCCGGCGATCCCCCGCTATTGGCAATACAGGCGCGTGTCGCTGATGGCACCGCTTATTCACACTCAGGCCATCAAAACTGAATATCGCCGGAAGCGGTTCAGTCTTGCTGAACGCGAGAACGACCGGCTAGCGTCGGCGCAACCCGATGATACTCACCAGGAAGCTGGAGATCATTGTCTGGAATCCGAGGATGGTAACGGTCGCGCCCGCGACGGCGCGGGAGAGATCCTGCCCGGAACAGGCCAGCAGCACGACCCCGGCAACCAGCGCCGCGGCGCCAGAGAGCAGCCCCTTCTCCAGCGTCACCAGTTCATAGAAGCGTGTGAGTTTCGGATCTTCTGGCAGCAGCCGTTCGCTGACCGCAAACGTCTTGGCGAAAATCGCGAAGATGACCGACTGGTATCCACAAAGCAGACACGCGCTCGAGAGCAGCAGCGCTCGCGCGGCGGAGACCTCGCCGGCAGCCGCAGGGGACCAGGCCACGGCATAGCCGCCGGCGCCGACGAGCCACAACAGCAGCCCCGGCATCAGGAACAGCCAGCGCGGCGTGTAGAGCAGGAAGAACCGCAGCGCGCGCCACCCGTCCCGGAACGTCCGCAGATGCGCCCGGTGCACGACGCGCCGGTCGGGATAGACGGTGATGGGAACCTCGGCGATCCGCGCATGCAGGAGGCTGGCCTTGAGGATCATTTCGGCCGCGAATTCCATCCCCGTGCACTGCAGATCGAGCCGTTCGTAGAGTCCCCTGGTGAATCCCCTGAACCCGCAATTGACGTCGTGGACGGGACTCCGGTACCACCACCGGGACAGGAGCGAAAACAGCGGGTTGCCAATCCACCGGTGCGACCATTTCATCGCGCCGGGCATGATGCGTCCGCCGCCTGAGGGTAGCCGGCATCCCTGCGCGAGTTCGGCTCCGCCCCGCAGCCGCGCCACCAATTCGGGGATGGCCTGGAAATCATGCTGGCCATCGGCATCCGCCATGATGATGTAGCCACCGCGCGCCGACCCGATGCCGCCCATCAGGCCGTTGCCGTAGCCTTTGAGGTCGACGCGGACCACCCGCGCGCCGTGGCTGGCCGCAACAATCGGCGAATCGTCCGTGCTGCTGTCAGCGACGACAACCTCGCCGGCAATGTCGTGCTCCTGCAGCACGCCGATGGCGGCGTCGATGCAGGCGCCGATGGTGGCCGCCTCGTTCAGGCAGGGAATGACAATGGAGACTTCGACTGGATTGGTTTCGGCGCCTCGCTCAGGCGTCATCGGCGGTTCCCGGCGGTCGAGGGTGGCAGAAGCACCACGGGCTGCTACGCCTGTTTCGTGGTGCGCACGTGGCGCACGACGGCGGCGACCAGGCCGGCGCTCGTGTGATCGTCGGCGACGATGTCGGCGCGGATGCCGTGCGCCAGCAACGCCTGCGCGGTCACCGGGCCGATGCAGGCGACCAGCGTCCTGCGCAACAAATCGACCAGCGCCTCGGCGCCGTAGATGTCGACGAATTCGCGGGCAGTCGACGGGTTGCCGAACACGAGGATGTCGACCTGTTGCTCGAGCAATTTCTTGTAGAGATCGGGTTCGCCCTTATCGCCCGGCAACACCTTGACGATTCGATAGGCGGCAACCTCAGTCACCTCGGCGCCAGCTCTTCTGAGCTCCGCCGCCAGCACGTCGCGCACGCCTTCGGCGCGCGGAATCAGGATTCGGAGGCGGTCGAGGCGCCGCGATTCGGCGAGCGCCTCGACGATGCCCTCGGGCCTGTACTCGGATGGCTTGGCATCGACGCGGATGCCGAGCGCGGCGAATCGATCGACCGACGTCTGGCCAATCGCACAGATGCCCACACCGTGGAGGCTGCGGACGTCACTGGGCCCTGCCAGCAGCCGTCGAAGGAAGACGTCGGTGCCCGCCAGCGTCGGCAGCACGACCCAGTCGTAGGTGCCGATTTTCGCGCACGCCTCGTCGAGCGTCTCGTAGCCGGTCGGTGGCGCCATACGCACGGTCGGGGCCACGATCACGTCGGCACCCTGGTCTTCGAGCAGGTCGACCAACTCGCGGGCCTGCTCGCGCGGCCGGGTCACCACGACCCGCCGTCCCGACAATGGGCGCACGTCAAACCACCGCATATGCTCACGCAGGGCGGCTACCCGTCCGACGACGACGATCGCCGGCCGGGATTCGGTCGGCAGGGCGGTATCGGCCAGCGAGGCCAGCGTGCCGGTGATCGTGCGCTGCGTGGGCAGCGTGGCGTTGTAGATCAACGCCACCGGCTCGTCATCAGACCGCCCGTTGGCCCGCAGCGCCGCGAGCATGGCCGGAAGCTGCCTGGGACCGGCGTAACAGACGATGGTGCCGTCGAGTTTGGCGAGGCTCGCCCAGTCGAGATCCGGCGTGTCCTCTGTCGCATCCTCGTTACCGCGCACCAGCGTGAGCGTGTCTCCGCCTCCCCGATACGTGACGGCGATACCCGCGTAGGCGGGGCCGCCCACGGCTGCGGGAATGCCCGGCACGACTTCGAACCTCACTCCGTGTTCATGGAGAAACAGCGCTTCCTCGCCGCCATCGTCGAACACGAACGGATCGCCCCACTTCAGCCGCGCCACCTGCTTGCCCTCCCGGACCTTCTCGAGCAGGAGGTAGGCGATCGCGTCACGAGCTGTGCCCTGTGGCGCCGCGCGCCCGACGTCGATGCGCTCGGCATCCGGTCTGGCATACCGCAGGAGAGACGGGTGGACGAGCCGGTCGTACACGACGACGTCAGCCCGCCCGAGGCTGTTGGCCCCGCGCACGGTGATCAGGCCCGGATCGCCCGGGCCGGCCCCGATAAAACAAACCATTGGACGATTCGGCATGGGACACCTGCCCGGCCGGCTACCGGGCGGAAGAAGCATATCAGAGCGACGGCCCGTAGTAGCCCTGCTTGGTCCTCGAACTGGTGCCGGGGCGCTCGACGCGGACGACGACGCGGCGCCATCGGCCGTCCCGGCGAGGATTCTTCGAGGAGTAGCCCAACAGGTACTGGCTCGAAAGCTCCTGCCAGATCTGGTTGTAGATGGCCGGAAGGTCCGCGACCGTCTCGGGAAAGAACACGCGGCCGCCGGTCTGGGTGGTGAGCTGGCGCAGGACGTACTCCGCCTCGCTGTACGCTTTGCCGATATTCGAATCCTGGGCGCGCAGGCCAATCGCGTAGACCGCGGTTTCGGAACGCTTGGTCTGGTCGAGGACTTCCTCAAACGAGACGAGGCTCGAGGTGTCCTCGCCGTCGGTCAGCAACACGATGGCCTGGCGCCGGAGTTCGTCGGCGCTGCGTGCCTGGTTCTTCTTGAGTTCCTTGAGCGCGATGTAGACCGCGTTATAGAGCGCCGTCGACCCGCCGGCCGAGAGCGAGGCGATGGCGCGATCCAGATCCGGGTGGGCGCTGGTGAACGGCAGCAGGACGTTGACGCGACTGTCGAAATTGATCAGTTGCGTCCGATCTTCGGGCCGGAGGTGCGCGACGAACCCGCCGGCTGCCGCCCGGACCGTCGCGATCTTTTCGTCCATGCTGGCGCTCGTGTCGACCAGCAGCGACACGGCGAGCGGCAGATTGGTCCGGCTGAAAAACGTGACGTCCTGTTTGACGCCATCCTCATAGACGGAGAAGTCGTCCTGGGTCAGGTCCGTCACGTATCGGTTCGCCGGATCGGTGACCGTGACGTTGAGCGACACCACGTCGACGCCGCTGCGGAACGCGCCGCTCTGGGGTGGCACCACATCCTGCGGCTTCTGCCTCCCAGCGAGCGTCGCCGACGCGGCGGCGAGTGCCAGCACCAGCCCCAGCGCGACCGTTCGTGACAGGCGCATCACTTGGGTGGGTTGGCCTTGACGCGGACCGGGGTACCGCGTGCCGTCAGGTCGGTTCTGGTGGCGCTCACTTCGATCTTCTCGGGTGGAATCAGCGTTTGTGGCCGCGCGTAGGTCACCCGATACTGGGAGAGCAACTCTGCCGCGATCCGGTCCAACGTGTCTTTGATCGCCATTGACGACAACAGGTTCTGCCGGCTACCCCCGCTGGCCCTTGTGCCACGGTCGAACACACTCTCGCGGCTTCGTCCGTCGGCCGTCATCGCGTCGGGCGGGGTGCCCCGCGAGACGGTGACCACGTGGAGCGCCGGACCCTGGTCGGCGAGCTGCTCGAGCACGTTGCGGTCGTCCCGGTTGCTGAATTCAGCGCCGCCCAGCCAGATCACCAAGATCGCCGAGCGTTCGGCCTCTCGCTTCTTGAGCCCGTTCAGCGTCTCGACGACCGCCTCGAGCGTATAGGCACCCGACCCGGGCGTCGAGAAAACCCGTCCGATGCCCTGCGCCAGAAGCGCCGCATCGCTCGTGTAGTCGGCCAGCACCCGTGGGCGTTCGCCGAACTCGACCAGGGATATATGAGCGTGCGGACGCATCTGCGCGACGAGCGACTCGAGCCCCTGGCGCAAGTCGCTGATCTGTGAGCCGGCGGCTGCGCTGGTGTCGACCAGCACCGCCAGATCAATTGGTTCGGTCGCCCGGCGCACCCTCAGGACTTCGCGCAGGCGCCCATCCTCCCGGATAGCGAAATCACGCGGCCCGAGATTCGGCACCGGTTTGCCCGAGCGATCGAGCACGGACACGAAGATGTCGCGTTCGAGCGCCTGGGCGGCCGCACGGCCTGGGAGGAGCGCCCCCAGCACCGCGAGCGTGAGAACGGGGAACATCCGCCGACAACGCGCGCGCAGCACGCTTGGGTTCACGGTCATTCATCCTTGTTGGAGGCAGGCCTACTTTTCAGTATAGCGAAAGCGCGAAACGATTGTCAGCACGGCACTTGGCTTTCTTGACCGATCTTCGAGGCGCATGTTATAACCCGTGGGCTACGGTGTTTAACGCCCTCCCGCGAGATGCTGGTGCGCCTGCTTTGTGCTTCGACTCGCAGTTACGGTTGCGTGCTCTTGCGAGGCGTTCCGGCGACAATGCTCGCTCAGCACAAAGTCCTGAGTGAACATGTTCGTCGCGGGATCTGTGAATCGAAGGGCTTTGCGACACGGGTGATACGTCGATGGTCAACGCGTGGATTCCGATTCTCATCTACATCCTGGTCGCGATGGCGTTCGGCGTGGGCACCCTGCTGGTGGCCAGGCTGGTCGCGCCGCAGCGCGCGGGCAAGGTCAAGCTCGATCCGTACGAGTGCGGCATTGAACCGAAGACCGATGCGCGTGATCGCTACAGCGTCCGGTACTTCATGGTGGCCATGCTGTTCCTGATCTTCGACGTGGAGACGATTTTCCTGTATCCATGGGCCGTCATCATGGATTCGCTGGCGTGGTTTGGTTTCATCGAGATGATGGTGTTCCTGTTCATCCTCGTCGTCGGGTATGTCTATGCCTGGCGTGAGGGCGCCCTGGAGTGGGCGTAGGCGGGGGAGCGGTGATGTCCGAAGACCCGAAGCTCGATCCTCCAGAAAAGCCCGCGGCGGCAGCCCCGGCTGACAAGCCCGCGGCTGCAGCCGCCGAGAAGCCCGCTGCGGCAGCCAAGCCCGCTGCGGCGAAGCCCGAACCCAAGGCGCCGCCGGCCCTGCCAGTGCCGCCCGACCAGGCGCCACCAGCCGACATGGCGATTCCGCCATTCATTGCGGCTCTCCAGGCCAGGGTGCCCGGTGCGGTTGAACACGTGAGTTTCTGGGTCGGCGACTGGTCGGTCGTTGTGGCCGCCAACCGTCTGATCGAGGTGGCCACCTTCCTGCGGGACGCGCCTGAGTGCGCATTCAACTACCTGTCCGATCTGACGGCGAGCGATTGGCCGGCCCGACCCGACAAGCGGTTTGACCTGATCCTGTGTCTCTACTCGATCGGGTTGCGCCAGCGTCTGCGCGTCAAGGTGCGCCTAGCCGATGGCGAAGCCGTGCCGTCAGTGACCAGTCTCTGGCCCGGAGCGAACTGGTTAGAGCGCGAGGTGTACGACATGTTCGGCGTGCCGTTCACCGGGCATCCGGACCTTCGGCGGATCCTGATGCCGCTCGACTGGCAGGGACATCCCCAGCGCAAGGACTACCCGCTCGAAGGACCTGGCGAACTCCTGATGGAAAACCCGCAGGACTGGTTGAAGGCAAGGCAGACGGCGGTTGAGGCCGACATCGAGTGAGCACCGTGACCATGCAGAGAGAAACCGCCCGCCCGATGTTTGACACCGACGAACTGGTCATCAACATGGGGCCCCAGCACCCCAGCACGCATGGCGTGCTGCGGCTTGTGCTGAAGCTCGACGGCGAGAAGGTCGTCGATTGCGATGCCGTCATTGGCTACCTGCACCGCGGCGTCGAGAAGTTGTGCGAGAATCGCGACTGGACCCAGATCGTCCTGATCACCGACCGGATGGACTACTGCGCGGCAGCGACCAACAATCTCGGCTACGTCGAGACGGTCGAAAAACTGATGTCGCTTGAGGTGCCGCGCCGGGCGCAGTACATCCGCACGATCCTCTCCGAGCTTCAGCGCGTCGCGAGCCACCTGCTCTGGCTGGGCACGCATGCCGCCGACATCGGTGCGCTGACGGTGCTGCTGTACGGGTTGCGCGAACGCGAGCTGGTGCTCGATCTGTTCGAGGAATACTGCGGCGCGCGTCTGACCTACAACTCCATGCGCATCGGCGGCCAGCCGGCCGACCTGCCGGAGGGCTGGGACAAGAAGGTGCTGCGCTTCTGCGAGATCCAGGAGCAGAAACTGCCGGAGTACGAGCAGTTGCTGACGAGCAACCGGATCTGGATGGAGCGCACCAACAACGTCGGCATCATCTCGGCTGCCGATGCGATCGGCATTGGCATGTGCGGTCCGCCGTTGCGTGCCTCGGGCGTCGTGCGCGACGTGCGCAAGGACGAGCCGTACGCGGCGTATGCCGAGATGGATTTCGACATTCCGATCGGCGTCCGGGGCGACACCTACGATCGCTACCTGGTCCGCCTTGAGGAGTTCCGCCAGTCGTTGCGGATCATCCGCCAGGCGGTGGAGGGGCTTCCAGAAGGGCCGATCATGGGCAAGGTGCCGCGCCTGATCAAGCCGCCGGCCGGCGAAACCTACCATGCGATCGAGGCGCCGAAGGGCGAACTCGGGTACTTCATCGCGAGCGACGGCAAGTCGGTCAGCCCGTACCGGTTCCGGGTCAGGCCGCCGTCATTCTGCAATCTGCAGGCGCTCCGGCAGTTGGTGCGGGGCCACCTGATTGCCGATGTCGTGGCCCTCATCGGCACCATCGACATCGTGCTCGGTGAAGTGGATCGGTAAGTCGGAGGCGCGAGGGAAGAGGCGTGAGGCGTGAGGCGAAAGGCGCGAGGCGTGAGGCGCGAGGCGCGGGGGAGCAGGACGCGAGGCACGGGGGGCGTTCTTCCCTATCGCCTCTCGCCTCGTCCCTAACGCCTATAGATAACAACCAACCATGATTGAAGCCGTCGTGTTCCCGCTCATCAAGATCGTCATTGTGCTGGCGGCGGTGCTGGCCACAGTGATGTACATCGTCCTGCTCGAGCGCAAGGTGCAGGCCTGGGTGCAGGTGCGGCTCGGCCCGATGCGCGTGGGGCCGCACGGCATCCTGCAGCCGCTGGCCGACGTGCTGAAGTTGTTCGTCAAGGAAGACATCACGCCGGTGATGGCCGACAAGTGGGTGTTTACGGCCGCGCCGATCATCGTGCTGGTGCCGGCGCTCATCGCGTTTGCAGTCATTCCGTTCGCCTCGAACGAGATGAAGCTGTTTGGCCTGCCGATCTCGGGCCGCATTGCCGACGTCAACGTCGGCCTGCTTTACATCGTGTCGGTCGCCTCGCTCGGGATCTACGGCATCATCCTCGGCGGCTGGGCGTCGAACAGCAAGTACCCGCTCATTGCCAGCCTCCGGGCGTCCGCCCAGCTCATCAGTTACGAGATCGCGGTGACGATGACGCTCGTCACGATCATCATGCTGGCGGGCACGCTCAGCATGGTGGGGATTGTCGACGCGCAGGCGAAATCGGGGATGTGGTTCGCGTTCATGCAGCCGGTCGCGTTCTTCATCTACTTCGTGGGCGGGCTGGCCGAGACCAACCGCGCGCCGTTCGACCTGCCGGAAGCCGAGCAGGAACTGGTCGCCGGGTTCCACACCGAGTACTCCGGGATGCGGTTCGCGTTCTTCTTCCTTGCCGAATACGCGAACATGATCGTGGTGTCGGCGGTGGCGACGACGCTGTTTTTCGGAGGCTGGCTGCAGCCGTTCCCGAACGTTTCGTGGCTGTCGTGGCTCGGGGTCGTTCCGGGCTGGATCTGGTTCTGCACGAAGACGTTCGTGTTCCTGTACGTCTTTCTGTGGGTACGCGCGACATTCCCGCGCTACCGCTACGACCAGCTCATGCGCCTGGGCTGGAAGTGGCTGATTCCGCTGGCCATCCTGAACGTTGTGGTGACCGGCTTCTTGAAGGTGCTGCTGTAAGGGGCCGCGCCGGTCGCGGAGAGCTATGGCCGAAGCCGTTGTGTTCTACATCTTCGCTTTGCTAATCCTCGGGTTCGCCGTGCTCGTCATCACGGCGAAGAGCACCGTGCACAGCGTGCTGTACCTCGTGGCGGATTTTCTGTGCGTGGCGGCGCTGTACGTCGTGCTGCAAGCCCAGTTCCTGGCGGTCATCCAGGTGATGGTGTACGCGGGCGGCATCGTCGTCCTGTACCTGTTCGTGGTGATGCTGGTGAACCTGAAGCGCCCGCCGGAACTGCACCGTGATCCGCGCCGGCTCGGCCGGCTGGGCCTGGTGATGGCGCTGGCCGTGTTCGGGGAACTCGTGGCGATTAGCGCCTATGGCTGGCTCACGCCGTCGGGTGTCGCCGGCACGCTGGATCCGAAGAACATCGAGCAGGTCGGCCGCGCCCTGTACACCGACTACCTGGTGCCGTTCGAAGTCGCGTCGGTGTTGTTGCTGGTGGCGATGATTGGCGCCATCGTGCTGGCCAAGCGGGAGCTGTAGAGGATCAGATGATTACCCAGACGCATTACCTGGTGCTCTCGGCCGCGCTCTTCATGCTCGGCATCATCGGCGTGATGACGCGCCGCAACATCATCATCATTCTCATGTCGATGGAGTTGATGCTCAATGCGGTGAATATCAATCTGATCGCGTTCTCGCGGCAGTTGGGGGACGTGACCGGGCAGGTCTTCGCCGTGTTTGTCATCTGCGTGGCGGCGGCCGAGGCCGCGGTGGGCCTGGGCATCATCGTCGCGTTCTACCGCAACAAGGAAACGATCAACATCGACGAGATGAACCTGTTGCGGTGGTGAGTCGTATGCATTTGATCTGGCTGATCCCTCTGTTGCCTGCGTTTGGCGCCCTCGTGAACGGGGTCGTCGGGGTGCGCTACTTCACCAAGCGCACGGCGGGCCTGCTGGCGTGTGCGACGATGGCGGGCGCGCTGGCCCTGTCGCTCTACGCGTTCTTCGAACTGCTCGGGCTCGAGCCCGAGGCGCGCGAGTACGTGGTGCGTCCGCTGACGTGGATCTCCGCGCTGCCGCTGCAGCTGAAGGACGGTTCGATCGGCAGCTTCAGTATTCCGTGGGGATTCCGGCTCGATCCGCTCTCCGCGATGATGATTCTCGTCGTCACCG
This sequence comes from Acidobacteriota bacterium, assembly GCA_026393675.1. NCBI lineage: Bacteria > Pseudomonadati > Acidobacteriota > Acidobacteriota bacterium. Next base: position 27,230 of record JAPKZQ010000001.1, read on the forward strand.
GGATCGGGTTCCTGATCCACGTGTACTCGGTCGGCTACATGCACGGAGAGTCGAGAGGCGCCTACGCGCGCTTCTTCGCGTATCTCAACCTCTTCGTGTTCTTCATGCTGATGCTCGTCCTCGGCGACAACTTCGCCGTGATGTTCGTCGGGTGGGAGGGCGTCGGGCTCTGTTCGTACCTGCTGATCGGCTACTACTACGAGAAAAAGAGCGCATCGGACGCCGGCAAGAAAGCCTTCATCGTCAATCGCATCGGGGACTGGGGCTTCATCGTTGGGATGTTCCTCGTCTTCTCGGTGTTCGGCACGCTGGATTTCCGGGCTGTCGCCAACGCCGCCGGGTCGATGCCGGTCGAGAGCGCGGGCTTCGGGACGCTGTCGCTCATCACGCTGCTGCTGTTTGTCGGGGCCACCGGCAAGTCGGCGCAGATCCCCCTCTACGTCTGGTTGCCAGACGCGATGGAGGGCCCGACGCCAGTCTCCGCGCTGATCCACGCGGCGACGATGGTGACGGCCGGCGTCTACATGGTGGGCCGCAACGCCGTGCTCTTCTCGCACTCGCCGGAGACGATGCAGATCGTGGCGATTGTCGGCGTGGCTACCGCCTTCGTGGCGGCCACGATCGGCCTCGTCCAGAACGACATCAAGCGGGTTCTGGCGTACTCGACCGTGTCTCAGCTGGGCTTCATGTTCCTGGCGATGGGCGTGGGCGCATTCGCCGCGGGCACGTTCCACCTCATGACGCATGCGTTCTTCAAGGCGCTGCTCTTCCTCTGTTCGGGCTCCGTCATTCACGCGATGGCCGGCCAGCAGGACATGCGGCACATGGGCGGCCTCAAGAAGTACCTGCCCGTGACGTACGTGACGATGCTCATCGGCACGCTGGCGATCGCAGGCATTTTTCCGCTGTCGGGGTTCTTCAGCAAGGACGAGATTCTGTTCCGCGCGTTTCTCAGCAACAAGTACATCTGGGGCGTAGCGGTCGTCACGGCGTTGATGACGGCGTTCTACATGTATCGCCTGATGTCGATGACCTTCTTCGGCACGTACCGTGGCCCGGCGTTTGAGGGGGCGGGTGGTCACGGATACGCCGGCAAAGGCCACGGACCAGCGGCGGCCGGCCATGGGGCGGCGCCTGGGCATGCGAATGCCAGCCACGGCGGACAGGGCGGTGGTCACGCAGCAGCCGATGCCAGCCTCGGCGGCGGTGGAACCCATGGCCACGCCGTAGCCGGTCACGGCGAAGGCGGGTGGCACGGGCCGCACGAGTCGCCGAAGTCGATGACGATCCCGCTCCTGATTCTGGCCGTGGGCGCCATCATCGCGGGCTTCGTGGGCTGGCCGGCCGCGCTCGGGGGCAACAACGACATCGAGCACTTCTTGCACCCCAGTTTCATTGCTCGAACTGCGGAGACTGCCAAGCACGCCGTCGAGGGTGCAACCCTGAGCGAGTCTGCGCATGTGGCCGAGTCGAAGGTTGGGTTGGCGCATGAGGGCGCGGCTCCGGCGTCAGCCGGAGTCCTGAGCGAGCAGGAAGGGGCAGGCGAGTCGAAGGAGCACGTGTCCTGGTACGTCGAGATCGGCCTGATGCTGTTCTCGCTGCTCATCGGCATCACGGGCATCATGGTCGCCTATCGCTTCTACGTGCGAGCGCCTGAGATTGCCGACAAACTCGCGCAGCGGTGGGCCGGCGCTCATCGCGTGCTTTCCAACAAGTACTACGTAGACGAATTCTACGACGCCACGGCGATCGCCGGCACGATGGCATCGGCCCGCGGCCTCTGGGTGTTCGACGCGAAGGTCGTCGACGGCGCCGTCAACGGCACCGGCTGGTTGACGATGTTCTCGTCGTGGTTCTCACATGTGATTGACAAGTACGTCGTCGACGGCCTCGTCAACTTCGTCGGGGCCGTGCTGGAGGAGGGGAGCTTCGTGTTCCGCCGCTTCCAGACCGGCCTGATTCAGAACTACGCGCTCGTCATGTTGTTCGGCGTGTTTGCGTTCGTGAGCATCTACCTCATGAAGCGGTAGGCGGATGCTGATTCGGGTGACACTTAATCCAGGACGGCAGCAGTGAGCTACGCCAACTCCCATCTCCTCTCGATCATTCTGTTCACCCCGCTTATTGGGGCTGCGCTGCTCCTGTTCGTGAGCCGGCAGCAGGCGAACCTCATCCGGTGGATCGCGAACATCGTCGCGCTCATCGGGTTCGTGGTATCCCTGCCGCTGTGGTTCGCGTACGACCCGGCCGGCGCGCAGTTCCAGTTCGTCGAGCGGATGCCATGGATTCCGTCGATCGGGGCGGAGTACTTTCTGGGCGTGGACGGGTTCAGCGTGCTGCTGATCCTGCTGACGACCCTGATGGGCAGCATCGCCATCCTGTCGTCGTGGACAGCCATCACCGAGCGGGTCAAGGAGTACTACATCTTCCTGCTCATTCTCCAGAGTGGGATGATCGGCGCCTTCGTGTCGCTCGACTTCCTGCTGTTCTTCCTGTTCTGGGAAGTGATGCTGGTGCCGATGTACTTCCTGATCGGCATCTGGGGCAGCGATCGCCGGCTCTACTCGGCCATCAAGTTCTTCCTCTACACGCTGGTCGGCAGCGTGGTGATGCTGCTCGGCATCCTGGCGCTCTACTTCCACTATCACGAAGTGGCGCAGGTGTGGACGTTCGACATCACGAAGTACCAGGCGGCGAACATCCCGACCAATCTGCAGTGGTGGCTGTTCCTGGCGTTCTTCCTCGGGTTCTCCATCAAGGTCCCGATGTTCCCGTTCCACACGTGGTTGCCTGATGCGCACACCGATGCGCCCACGGCCGGGTCGGTGATTCTGGCGGCCATTCTCCTGAAGATGGGGACATACGGCTTCATCCGGTTCAGCCTGCCGATCCTGCCCGACGCCTCGCGCACGTTCGTGCCGATGATGGTGACGCTCTCGATTATCGGCATCATCTACGGCGCGCTGGTCGCGATGGCGCAGAAGGACTGGAAGCGGCTGGTCGCCTACTCGAGCGTGAGCCACATGGGCATGGTGACGTTGGGCATGTTCGCGCTCAACCCGGTCGGCATGACCGGCAGCATCATCCAGCAGTTGAATCACGGGATCTCGACCGGCGCCCTCTTCCTGATCGTCGGGATCGTCTATGAGCGGCGGCACACGCGCCAGATCTCCGAGTACAGCGGGCTGTCGAAGGTGATGCCCATCTATGCCGCCGTCTTCATGATCATGACGATGTCGTCGATCGGCCTGCCGACGTTGAACGGGTTCATCGGCGAGTTCCTGATCCTGCAGGGCGCGTTTACCGCCAACATCTGGTGGGCGGTGGCGGCCGGAAGCGGCGTCGTGCTGGGTGCGGCCTACATGCTCTGGCTCTATCAGCGGACGATGTTCGGCAAGATCGAGAATCCGAAGAACGAGAATCTACCCGACCTGAACCTCCGTGAGTTCATGACCTTCGCGCCGCTCATCATCCTGGCGGTGTGGATCGGCATCTATCCGACGCCGTTTCTCGAGCGAGTGGACCCGACCGTCAAGACGGTCATCGCACGGCTGAATTCGGCCTATGCGGCCCCGGCTCTGGCGAAGGCGGCGAAGCCCAAGGACTGCGGCGATGCGCAGGCCGCCAAGCCCGCCAACCCGTTCGTATCGATGGCGCCGTGCGATCCGGGGATCGAAGGGGCCGCGAAGCCGGCAGTCAAGCCACCGGCGACCCCCGGCAAGCCTGCGAAAGACTCCGAGTCGAAAGGTGGTTCGAAGGAGCCTGCCCTGAGCGAGTCTGCGAAAGGGTCCGAGTCGAAGGGCCCGACCGGAGGGCGCGACTGATGCCAGCCTGGTTCTCGCCCACTGATCTGTATTACCTGCTGCCGGAGCTGGTGCTCACCGGCGCCACGCTGCTGCTGCTCATCGTGAACACGTTCACGCCGCGGCCGCGTCAGCGGTTTATGTCGTGGTTCGGCCTCGGGGCCCTTGTCGCGTCCGGCGTTGCGCTCGCGTCGGTGGCCGGTGGGCCGCCCTTGAGCCTCGCGCACGGCGTGGTCGCGATCGACGCGTTCGGGACGTTCTTCAAGGCCATCTTCCTGCTCTCCGCGGCGCTGACGCTGCTGATGTCGATGCGGTACCTCGATGTCGAGGGCGCGCGGCACGGCGAGTACGTCTTCATGGTGCTGTGCGCGACGATCGGCATGATGTTCATGGCCGGCGGCACCGACCTCATCACGCTGTTCATCGGCCTCGAGACGATGGCGATTGCCTTCTACATCCTGGCCGGGATGCTCAAGACCAACCGCCTGTCGAACGAGGCGGCGGTCAAGTACTTCCTGCTGGGCACGTTCTCGCTCGGGCTGCTGTTGTACGGGATGTCGCTGCTGTACGGGATGTCGGGCACCACCAACCTGCGCGCGCTGGCCATCAAGATCGCCGAGCATGGACGCGACCCGTGGCTTGTATTGGCCGTCATTCTCATCGTCGCCGGCATGGGCTTCAAGATTGCGGCCGTGCCGTTCCACATGTGGGCGCCGGATGTGTACGAGGGCGCGCCAACGCCGATCACCGCCTTCCTGTCTGTCGGTTCGAAGGCGGCCTCGTTCGCCATGCTGCTCAGGATCTTCATCGAAGGCCTGCCGTCGATGGCCGACGACTGGAAGGTCCTGTTCTATGCCCTGGCGATCGTCACCATGACGGTGGGCAACATCGCCGCGCTGACGCAAACCAATATCAAGCGCATGCTGGCGTACTCGTCGATCGCGCACGCCGGGTACCTGTTGATTGGCGTGGTCGCCGGCACGCCGCGTGGCGTCGCGGCCATGATGATCTATCTGGTGGTCTACGCCTTCATGCAGATCGGCGCCTTCGCCGTCGTCATCATGATGCGCCGTACGGACGCCATCGGCGACGAACTCAAGGACCTGAGCGGCCTGTATGCGCGCCAGCCGTTCGGCGCCCTGGCGATGCTCATCTTCATGCTGTCGCTTGGCGGGATCCCGCCGACCGCCGGCTTCATGGGTAAGTTCTGGTTGTTCAGCGCGGCCATCGATGCGCAGTACTACTGGCTGGCCGTCCTGGGCGTCCTCAACAGCGCCATCTCGCTCTACTACTACCTGCGCATTGTCGTGTACATGTTCATGAAGGGCGATCCCACCGGCTCTGATCCGAAGCCGGCACCCGCGCTGACGGCGGTGCTGGTGGTCACGCTGGCCGCCACGATCATCCTTGGCGTCTACCCGCGCCCGTTGTTCGAGTTGGCGGAAGCGTCTGCCAAGACGCTCGGCGTTGTCGCTGCGGCCGCGACCCGGTTCTGAGCGGAAAAGAAGGGGCCCGGCCCGGCTGCGAGGACGGCCCCTGGGATCGCCGGGCTCCAGCCCGGCATGGTCCGAAGCCACGCTGGAGCGTGGCGATCCGTGCGCCTGTAAGTGTGCCATGACCCGAGAGGTGCAAGTCCTCTCCAGGCAAACGCTCTCCGGCCTGAAGCCGACGATTACTGCGCCGCCGCGAGGCGGGGTGGGGAGCTATCGGA
>JAPKZQ010000002.1 GCA_026393675.1 Acidobacteriota bacterium
ATCCTCACGCGTGGGGCCGCTCGGCGGCTCCACGCGGTTCCGACCGCTGAGCCCACGGTTGTTAGCTGTCGTCACCATGTCTTATCGTGGCCAAGTATGTGGTGCCTAAAAACAGCGACTTCTGCCACGGGCTGTTAGGCGGCCATCGGCACTAGCCCAGAAGTCAGCGCCGTTGTCGTGCCGTCTGGCAAGAACGGCTTCGACGTCGGGAATGTACTTCTTGCTCACCACCCTGAACTCCCGTCCATGACTCTGGCGCCATCAACGCTTGCGCTTCAGCCGCGGCGCTTCACGATCGCACCGACCGCCGACGGCTGCAAGCGCTTGTTGGCCTCTCGGTGTTTCTGTGGTTCCGTGAACAGGCATTGGACTTCGTCGGGAATTGGGGTCTTCGCGCGCTCGAATCCTGATTCCTCTCACGGAGTGCTCTTCTGTTGCTTATCCTGCTTCTTCTGGGCCTTTTGCTCTTGTTTGGTTACCTTCTGTTTCTGACCCTTGTTCCTATCCTTTTTCCCACCTTTGTCTCCCATTGTGTGACTCCTTTTCCGTTTGCGTTTATCGTTTCGCTGTGAGGAGTGTAGCCGCACGGCAGATTCTGGCACTGACTGTCTTCATGGTGCTGAAGGCCAACGCCTGCAACTGAGCCGCGCGCGGCCACGACCCCGCGCGCGCCGGCTCCATTCGTCTGTTAGGCCAATCCCATTAATCAAACGGCCGCCCAAAGTAGGTCGAAACCCACAGAGCGATCAGACACATGCTGATCAGCGACTGCCATCCCGCCACCGCCCTCGCCCATCCCACAGCCTTGATATCGAATTCTTGTCTCGCCAGCAGCCGTAGCCAGCGCCCAAAGTCGAACCCCCGAAACCCAATGTTGAAAGCGCTCATAAGGCTGAAAAACATTGACGTGCGCAATAACAACCATTCGTGCCAGAAAAATCGAAGAAACCGTTGCGCGCCCCCCGTTTGCTCGTTGCCAAGAGATAAAATTCTCACCGCGCGTTGTCGCGCCGAGGGGTTTTCGTCGATGCTTGGTCCGTAAACGCGATAAAGTCCTGTCTCGCCGGAGGTATGGATGCAGGCGAAATACAGCAAGGAGCATATGAGCCAAAGCAAAACTCCGAGGCTCAGCGGTCGTCCCGGATTCAGTCCATACTGGCAGGTCCAATCAAAAAACACCGTGCTGAGGATAAAAGAGCCACAGTTCGCCAGATTACTGTCTGACCACCACAGTATCGCGCGCGGAGGACCATTCGGGCCGACAGGCTGTCCGAGCCCATTTAATTGGGGAAGTCTCCTCGAAGTGCACCCCGCCCGAGAGAGTTCCGCCTCTCTTCGTTTCAATGCGTATGAAATCTTCCTTTGCTGTTCCCGGAAGCCTCCGTTTGCAAGTTGCTGGCGGAGCTGAACGAGAGCACTTGGATTGACTTCGTAGGTTAGGTGTTCCAGACCATTTGCTGTCGCAAATCCCAGCAACTCCGGAAGGGACTTGGGCTCAAAATTAGCTCCATCCAGCTTTGCTCCACCAAGAAAGGCGCCGCTTAGCTCTGCATCGCGAAGGTTCGCGCGCCTCAGGTCAGCATAGACGAGATTGGCGTTTCGTAACGAAGCACCCTCCAAGCCTGCTCCGTCTAGATGCGCCGTGGCAAGGTTCGTGCCGTCTAGATGTGCGCCATTTATGAACGCACTGGTCAGGTTCGCCCCCATCAGATTCGCCCCGCTCAGATTCGCGCCTTGCCAGATCATGCTCTCTAGGTCTGCCCAGAGCAGCTTTGCACCCACTAGCTCCTCACTTAGGTACGGTTCACTGTATCGACGAGCTTTCTTAAGAATCTCGTCCAGTTCGGCTCGAGTATGGGTTTTGCCGGCCTTGTCCTCCCAGGTCCACTCTTTATTCTGCTGCGCCTTGGTCGGAGGGACCACCAATAGAAGCAGGAGAATGCCAAAGCCCAGCACTCGACCTATCGCGGCGCTACTCATTCCGTGGCAAGCCATTTGTGTCTCCGGTTGTCACCCATGTGGCCTAACGATCGGCGCTCAGCCGCGAGCCGCACGTGATCGCTGCTTCGGTTTGGCTTTCTGTCGAACGCGACTCGTCGGCTGCAGCGCCTTGTTAGGCCGACTGCCGATGACGGCCTTCGTCTTCGAAAGTCGCACCAATAAACGCAGCGCCTGATTTACGGACGCCGAATCCGGGAAGACCGCCGCAATATCTGGCGCAAGAAACACGACATTGGTGCCGGCTTGATAGGCCTTGTAGTGCTTCCCGCGCACGCCGTGCGAGAAATCGTACTCGGGCCGCATCTCGTCGCTATCCTTTGGCTGGATTTGTGGACTCATAATGCTTGCGCTCTTCGGAGTTCGCTTCACGTGCGTTGATGATCCGAGTTCGACCGGCTCGTTCAGTGTACGCGACCACGATGAGTCGCCGGGCCGTCGAGCTACCAATACTCAGAAACCGTTCCTCGCCGACCGAGTGGTCCGGATCCGGGATGGTCACCTCGAGCGGGTCGCTAAACACGGTCATGGCTTCGGCGAAATCGACCCCGTGTTTCTTGGCGTTTGCAGCGGCCTTGATGGGATCCCACTCGAATTCCACGATTGATTTTACTCCGCATCGAGTTCAGTTGGGGTTCGGCCTAGACGTCCCGCGCTCACCCGCAGGCGCTCACCATCGCGCCCGCGCCGGCTGCAAGCGGTTGTTGGGCTGCCCGTTTGTCGGCGTGGTCCGCAGGGCCCTCACCCGTGCTGCTCGTTCTCGCTGCGGAAGCTGTCGCCGACATCGAGACACCAAGGATAAAGTCACTGGAGACGTTGATCTTCCAGCCGCCATCAAATCAGGGCGTCTTGCGAACAACGCTTGCGGCTTCGTAGAGTGGCTGGCCAATCGGGACGAGGGCTCCTCCGATCGCGCCGCCGGGAAGTCCAATGAAGATGGCGCCAAGTCCCGCAGCCTCGACTGTGCTCGAGGGGCGAGAGGATTGTTTGTCGATGACCACGGTGACGAGGGCGCCGCCCGCCATGCCGATGAGCATCCCATAGATGACGTGACGCTTGCGGACGCCGGCGTATCGGACACGAACGACGTCGGCAGCCTCGATGGCCCGTGGCCCTCCGGGTTGATCGACGCGGATGGAATGCGTATCTATGGCGAGCAGCTTGCCTTCCACATGTGTCGCGTTCACGAGCGTGACGATGACCTTCTCGCCGGCCTTGACCTTGCCGACCAGCGTGTCCCAAGAACGGTTGGGTTCTGCACCGGAGGCGGCGACGGGCTGACTTGTGAGGCGGCCCGGCCGGGCGGCGTTGTGCGTGACCGCAGAGGCCGCGTGCCTGATGGCCTCTTGACTGAAACGCGGTTGGGAAACCGCCAGCATTCCCTCCTGCGCAACCACGCCCACGGTTGACGCCGCCAAGGTTGCGACGAACACGACAAATAGAGTTCGTTTCATGCCGACCTCCCGTCAAGCCGAGGGGCTTCAGTGCTTCCTCGTCCTGGTTCGTTGCCTCCTGTCAGCCCAACGGATAGGGTTTTATCCGCGCGCGATGCCCGTCCGAGATCGAGGCCGTTGTGGTTGCGCGCGGATAAGACCCCGTTGAACTGAGCCGCGTTGGGGGGCGTGCGGCTATGGGGATTGTAAGGCCGGCGACCTTAGACTGTGCAGGATTCTTCGGCCAAGCGCCGTGGGATCGGGGGTTGAGGGTACGCGATCGTGAGGGTGCGGCCGCTGGCGCCGAAGCGGTTCGCGACTACCTGACGCACCTGGCAGTACATCGGCGAGTCTCGGCCAGCACTCAGAACCAGGCGATGTGCGCCATCCTGTTCCTGTGCCGCGAAGTGCTGGGGCTGAACCCGGAGGGGCTCTCGCTCACGCCGAGGGCCAAGCGCGGCCAGCGAGGAAAAGAGGTCGGGCCTATTTTCGCGGTGTGGGCGGCGAAAATCGGTCCGACCCCTTCTTCATCTGGCGGGCGGACCAGGCTCGGGCGAAGTCCAGCCGATCACCCAGCGGTGGATGGGTGTAGAAGAACAGGCGGGCAAACGCGGGTGGATTCTCCTCGGCCAGGTTGCCGGCGCCCAGTCTCTTCATCGCGCTGGTGAACGCGGCCGGGTTTCGCGTGATGTCGAGCGCGAATTGATCCGCCCGGCGCTCGTGCCACCTGGAAATGGCATTCACCAGTGGCAGGGCGAGCACCGACACGCCCATCGCCGTCAGCACGAGTACGGGCAGCCCAGCCACATCGGCAACGCCGCCGAGGCCGAGCCACTCGATCGACCGACGCAAGACCTCGTTGCCAGCCCAGAATCCTAAGCCTACGACCACGGCCTCCAACACGAGCGCCCGCCAGACATCGTGGGACACGTGATGCGACAACTCGTGGGCGAGGATGACCTCAATTTCGTCCTCGGAGTAATCGCCGACCAGCGTGTCCGACAGCAGAATCCTCCGCGTCTGGCCGAACCCGGTCAGCGCCGCATTTGCGCGTGACGTCTTCTGGCTGAGCCGCCATTCATAGATGCCGATGGTTCCCGTGCCGACGCGCTGGACCAGCGCGTTCAGCCGCTCGCTGAGCGAGTCGTTCTGCAGGGGGGTCACCTTGAAAAAGAGAGGGATGAGCACGACCGGCGCCAGCCACGTCAGGATGAGGCTCACGATCACGGCGCCCGCCGTGGTCGCCAGCCACCACCGATCAGGCCAGAGGGTCAGCGCGAGGTAGACGAACCCGGCCGAGAGGCCACCGAACAGGAGGCCGAGCCCGAGTGCCTTCAGATGGTCCCGGCCCCACTCACCCGCCGTCTGCCGCGACAGGCCATATCGCCGTTCGAGGATGAACCCCGTAAAAAAGGCGAGCGGAAACGCGACAGCTTCGTGGGCGAGCGCCACGGTCAGCGCGTAGACCACGGCAATGGCGGGAACGACCAGGAATGCCGGGACGAAGGAAGATTCCAGAACGCCGTGAGCCGTATCGCGGAGCAGCGCAGACCAGCCCGTCGCCAGCAGCAGCGCCAGCAGCAGAACAGACCAACCCGCCGCCGCAATGGCCGCGCGGCGACGGAGCCGATGGAATCGTGTAGCCTTGTCCTCGTTCATGCCCGGCTATTGAGGCGCCGGCTGCCACCGAAGTGGTGTCTGGCGCCCGTGCGGCTGAACGAGGCGAGAGGGAGGAAGATGGCCGATGCCAAAATCCGGTCAGGATCCCGGTCCTAGCCAACGTACCCGTGCAGCCCCTTCAGCGCCTTCAGCCCTTTCAGTCCGTGGCGATCACCTGGCCGATCAAGGTCGGCGCCGACCTTTCCGCCCTCCTTGCCGCCAGCCTCGACCTGCCTCACTCGAACGCCGCCGTTGACGGTTTCCAGCGAAAGCACCGGACCGCCGCCGTTGATCTTGCCGTCAACTTTGCGCCGGTTGCTGTCACTGTCCTTCTCAAACGGCAGATCCGTCACGGAGATACCGCCGTTCACAGACCGCGCCTTCAGCGTGGCTTTCGTCTCAGCCGGCAGCTTCAGCTCGATGCCCCCGTTGGTGGTCTCCAGCGTCACGCCATCCGGCCCCACACTGGTCATCTGGATATCGAGTCCACCGTTGGTCGTGCTGGCATTGACCGTGTTGGCCAGGTCCCGCCCTTTCACCCCGCCATTGGTGGTTTCGGCCTGCAGGCCACCCCTGACGCCAGTGACGTCGATGGTGCCGTTCACATTCTGCAGGTTGACTTTGACGTTCCGCGGCACGCGCAGCGTGTAGACCACCTCAACCGCGTTGCGGCTGCCCGGGTATTTCGCCTGAACGCGCACGCGCGTCTGGCTCGCGTCCGCCTGCATCTCGACCTGCTTGAGCAGTTCGAGGGCGGCCTCCATGGAGGCGCCCCTTGCCGTGATATGGGCTTTGACGTCGACAATGTTGCCATCGACGGCTTCCACGTTGATCTTCCCGCTGGTGTTGACGATTTCAACCGTGCCGGCCGCCCCGCCAAGCGTGAACGTCTTGGCGTAGTCCTTCACGACCCTGAACCGGCCTCCGCCGATCCCGCCTTCCATACTGTTGATGACCACATCACAGGCGGCAAGGCTGGCGGCGGTCGCGATCAGGAACGCGGCTGGCACTATCCGTCGAAACAGGCGCAGGTGCGGCATAAATACCTCCCCACGAACTTTGACGACGACCACCGTCGGGATGTTCCAGATCCCGCCCCGCTCAGTTGAGCTTGACCGAAATCAGCTTCGAGACGCCCGGCTCCTCCATCGTGACCCCGTAGAGCCGGTCGGCAATCTCCATCGTTTTCCGGTTGTGGGTAATCAGGATGAACTGGGTGTCCGCCTGCATGGCCCGCAGCATATCGAGGAACCTGCCGGTATTGGCGTCGTCGAGCGGCGCATCGATCTCGTCGAGCACGCAGAACGGGCTTGGCTTGTACCTGAAGATGGCGAACATGAGCGAGATCGCCGTCAGCGCCTTCTCGCCGCCCGACAGCAACTGCACGTTCTGGAGGCGCTTGCCCGGCGGTTGCGCGATAATCTCGATGCCGCTCTCGAGGATGTCGTCTTCGTCGAGCAGCGTCAGGCCAGCCCGGCCCCCGCTGAACAACGACGCGAACATCTCCTGGAAGTGCAGGTTGATGGCGTCAAACGCCTCGCGGAACCGCTCCCGCGTCGTGTGGTCGATCTTTTTGATGGCCTCACCGGTCGACGCGATCGAATCGACCAGGTCCTTCCTCTGGGTCGTGAGGAAACCGTGCCGTGACTCGAGTTCGTCATACTGCTCGATCGCCATCATGTTGACCGGGCCCAGCTTGTCGATCTTGCGCTTGAGTTCCGTGATGGCGTCTTCGGGCGTCAGCGCACGCGGCGCCGGCTCGACCACTGGCGAGCCCTCCACGGCGGCGACCTCCGCGGCCTCCGCGCCTGCCGGCGGCAACTGGATCCCATCGGTGTCCTGCGCCGGTTCGTCTTCCGGTTCGTCCGCGTAGATCGCCCGCCAGTCGGGGCTGACCTCGCCGTCTCTCTCCAACTGCTCGACCTCTGCAATCACCGACTCGAGATCGGTCTGCAGCGTCTCGGCGCAGATCGACGCAAGATGCGCCAGGTCGCTCTCGGCCTTGGCGCGGCCGACCTCGGCCTCAGACAACGACGACCGCACCGCGTCCAGCGTGCGTCTGGCCTCGCGAATGGCCGATTCCTGCTGCTCGCCCTGCTGCCGAACGAGCCCCACGGCTTCGTCCGCGCTCCGCACGGCCTCACGTCCGGCGTCCAGCGCGGCCAACTCGACGTCGAGGGATCGCGTGGCCTCAGAAAGCGCGTGACGCAGTCGATCCTGCTCACCGGCGATCTGCTGCTGCTCTTCGCGCCTGGCCACGAGTCGGGCTTCGATTTCCCGGCAGGCTTCCTCGAGGCGTGCGGCCTCGAGCGACACGGCCGCGGCCCGTTCGACCAGCCGTGCGTGTTCGGCCATCGCGTCTCTTACGCGCTCGCCTCGCAGCCGTGACTCGTCGCGCGCATCGAACAGACGGCGTTGGGCCGCGCCGAGTTTCTCGTCGACCAGGCGCTGCTCGTCGGCCAGGCGTACCACTGACTGTCTGGCTTCCACCTGCCTCGCATCGAGACCCGCGATCTCCTCGTCTCCGCGGCGAATGTCGAGCGCCACGACCGATCGCTTCTGATCCACGCGCTGTGCCTGCTCGGACGCCTGTGCCACTCGCAGTCCAAATTCGACGATCGCCTTTTCGTGGACGTGGACCTCGGCCGACATCGCTTCAATCGCCGCCGCCGCCGCGGTCGCACGGCGGTCGACATCGGCGAGCGTCGTGTCGAGCCTGGCGACCTGGGTGCGCTCGACCTCAAGACGTTCGCGCGTCTGCCGGATGTCGCTCTTGGTCTGGAGGATGCCCCCCTGATCGTGTTGTCCCGCCCCGCCCCACACGAGGTTCGCGCCGCGGCAGACCTCGCCGTCTCTGGTCGCCACGGGCGCGGCCGTCTGACGCGCTGCAGCGACGGCATCGGCAAACGTCCCTGCGATCCAGCCGTTGGTGACAAACGGGCGCAGGGCCCCGGCGCAGGCGCCCGACACCGAGACGACCGCGTCGAGCGGCGTGAGGCCCGGCAACGCCTCGGCGGACCTTCGCCCGCCATCAGTCGCCGGTGCCCCATCGACGACCACGAATCCGCAGCGTCCGGCGCCCCTGGTGCTGACCAGATGCAGGGCCCGTTCGGCTTCCTCGTGGGTGGGTACGACCACGAATTGAAGCGTGTCGCCCAGGCACGCTTCCACCGCGCGCTCGAAGCCAGGCTTGACGTCGAGATAGTCGGCAACCGAGCCGAGATGCCGGACTTCGCCGGCCGACTCGGCCAGCACGAGTCGCGCCGCATCACCGTACGCGGTACGGGCGGATTCAAAACGTTCGAGGGAGTCCAGCCGAGCGGCCAGACCAGCCAGTTCCTGCTCCGCCTCGCGGAGCATCTGGCCTGCACGTTCCCGTTCGGCTCGCAGGCCGGTCAGTTCGACTTCACGGGCGCTGCGCGCACGCATCACCTCATCGAGCCTGGCGCTGGCGCTGGCGAGCGACGTCGCGGCTCCGTCGTGATCGGCCTTCGCGCGCGCGGCCTCGACGTCCAGGTCGGAGGCTTCGGCGGTCCAGCGGGCGATATCACGCGACACGCGCTCACGGGCGCTGCTGGCGTTGTCGATGGCATGCTGCAGCGCGGACGCCGCACTGGCGGCGGCGAACTGCTCGCTGCGTGCCGCTTCGACATCGGCTTCGAGTCCTTCGAGCACGCCCTGCACAGCGACCTGGGCCTCGTTGGCCGCAGAGAGCGTGGCCGCTGCGGCCTCGCGGTCCTGCGCGGCGCGCTCAACTTCCTGCTGTTTGAGCGCCGCTCCTTGGGCGGCCGGTCCCCGCCGCAGGCCGAGTGTCTCGACTTCCCCCGCGATGTCGGTCGCCCGCCGGCCGAGCGCGGTGACCTGCTCCTCGTCATTCTGAATGCGCTGCTCGAGACGCCCGATCTCGACTTCGTGGGCATGCGCGGCCTCGCGCGCCGTACGGGCCGCGCTCTCCAACTGGACCAGTTCGAGGCGAAGCCGCTCGAGATCGGATTCCAGCTGCGCCAGGTGCCCTGACGCGCCGATCTCCGATTCCTTGATCTGGACGATGCGCGCTTCGGCGGACGCAATCGCCTGGGCCAGCACCCGCTGGCGCCTCGCGAGCTGCACCTTCTCCCACTGGCGCAATTGGTCGCGAAGCCGCTGGTGGCGCCGGGCCTTGGCCGCTTGTCGCTTGAGCACGCCGCGTTGCTTCTCGACCTCGAAGACGATGTCGTCGATCCGCGTGAGATTCTGCTGTGACGCATCGAGTTTCAGTTCCGCCGCCCGGCGGCGAGCCTTGTACTTGGTGACGCCAGCCGCTTCCTCGATCAGTTGACGCCGGTCTGTCGGGCGCGAACTCAGGATGAGCCCGATCTTCCCCTGCTCGATAATCGCGTAGGCCTTGGCGCCCAGCCCCGTGTCCATCAGCAGTTCGTGGACATCCCGCAACCGCACGATCTCGCCGTTGATCAGGTATTCGCTCTCGCCCGACCGGTACAGGCGGCGGGTCACCTCGACTTCGCGCACCATCGGCCGCCCGTCGTCATCGACCAGATCCGGCGTCGTGCCCGTCCCGCGATCAGGCAGGACCGGAACGCCGGCGAGCATCAACCGGACCTCGGCGGCGGCGTTCGGCTTGCGGGCATCGCTGCCGCCGAAGATCACATCTTCCATGCGGTCGCCGCGGAGGCTCTTGGCGCTCTGTTCGCCGAGCACCCACACGATCGCATCCGCGACGTTGCTTTTGCCGCAGCCGTTCGGACCGACGATCGCCGTGACGCCACGGTCGAACGACAACTCGGAACGGTCACAGAAGGATTTGAAACCGGTGATTTCCAGACGCTGCAAACGCATCGGACCGCTATTTCTCTCCAGGCGTGGACTTGACGCGGGCCATCCTGGCCAACCGCTCGGCCTCCGGGAAGAGGCCCAGGGCGAGTTGTGCCTGGGGGTCGGTGGCAATCAACTGACGCCGGGCGTCGCTGACCGTCCACAGGTTGAGATCAATCTCGTAGCGCATCATCGACTTGATGAACACGAGATCCTGGGCGAAGGCGGCTTCGTCAATCTTGATGTGCTCCGCCTGCAGGTACTGGCGGAAATCCTCGACCATCACCGCATCGACAACAAAGTCCCTGGCCACGAACTTACGGTCGTGGGAGGCCGCCGCGATGCGCGTGTCGCCCACCGCCGAAAACTTCTGCGCGTAGGACGAAAAGGTCTGCCGCGCGTACAGCGTCCGGCCGAAGCGCGATGGGTTGAATCCTTCAATCGGCCCCTCGAGGCGATGGTCGGGCTCGACGCCACCGCCGCCGTACACCTTGCGGCCCGAGTCGGTGTAGCGCAACTGCGCCGGTGCGTGCTCGCGCTCCACACTCTGGTCCTTCAGGCCGTAATTGAGGTACTCGTCGAACGTCCCGTCCCACGGGCGCTGGATGAGCCGTCCGCTCGGCGTGTAGTAGCGCGCGGTGGTCAATGCCAGACCGGCTCCCTCACTGATGCGGTAGACCGACTGCACGAGCGCCTTGCCAAACGTCGTCTCGCCGACGATGACCGCGCGATCGTGATCCTGAAGGGCACCGCTCACAATCTCGGCGGCGCTCGCGCTGCTGCGGTTTGCTATCACCACCAGCGGCACGTCGGCGTACTCGCTCTTGTTGGCGGCGCGGAAGTCCTGATCGGAATTCGGCACGCGGCCGCGGGTGTAGACCACCATCTGGCCGGGCAGGAGGAACTTGCTCGATACCTTGATGGCCTGATCCAGCGGCCCGCCGGGATTGCCGCGCAGATCGAGCATCAACCGCTTCATGCCCTTGTCTTTGAGCGCCTTGAGCGTCGACGTCAGGTCGTTGTCGGTCTGCTGGGCGAAATCCTGCAGGCGGATGTACCCGGTGGTCTCATCGATCATGAACGAGGCGGGTATCGTCGGGATGTTGATCTCGTCGCGCGGCACGTCGAGTTCGATCAACTGGTCGAAGCCCCGGCGCTTGAGCGAGATATGCACAAGCGTGCCCTTGGGGCCCCGCATCCGGCGGGACGCCTGCTGGCTGGTCCACCCTTTGGCGCTGTCGCCGTCCACTCTTGCGATGATGTCCCCGCGGCGTACGCCCTTCTTGTAGGCGGGCGATCCCTCGAACAGGGACACGGCGGTGACGTCACCATCGATCGTCTGGATCGTGATGCCAAGGCCGAAATACCGCCCACCCTGCCGCTCCTGCATCTGCGCATAGGTTTGCGGATCGAGGAACGTCGAGTGCGGATCCAGCGTCTGCAGCATGCCCGAGATGGAGTTGTAGACCACGCGGTCAGTCGGCGTCTTCTCGACGTAGTTGGTCTCGATGAGCCGAACGGCGGTCGTATAGGCGCGATAGCGCTCGGGCAACCGCTCCTGGCTTGCGACCGTGGTTCGGCCCACCAGGCCGCCAGCCACGGCCGACACGACGAGCACCGACGACACCAACGCCACCAAACGAGCTGTCCGCATGGGGAAATCGTACCAGATAACTGCTGGAGCGGCAACGAGTTCGCCAGGGTCAGATTCCCCGGCGTCCTTGACCGTTCGGACGCATGGTTCCTATAATTGACTGGGTTCTCTTGCGATCCTCATTCCCGAGACCCGTGGGGTTCGGCCGGCCAGTCGCTGGTCGTCCGAGGCCGGGTATGCGGCGCAGGAACCTATTGGAGCTGTTATGGGTCCCATCGGCATGCCGGAACTAATCGTCATCCTGGTCATCGCGCTGATCATCTTCGGACCGCGCAAGCTGCCCGAACTCGGCCGATCGCTTGGAAAGAGCATCGCCGAGTTCAAGCGCGCCTCGAACGAGCTGAAGAACACACTCGAAGAGGAAATCCGCGTCGAGGACGGGAAGGCGGCGTCAGCCGCCAGGCAGGTGCCCCCCGCCGAGCACGCCACACCGCCGTCGGCGCCGCCACCGTCCGGTCAGGCCAACTAAGTCGCCCGGGCGCTGATCGATGGATTTTCCGTTTCGCCACAAGCAGCCGGCCGAGATCGGCCCGCCTCGATCCTCCCTACCCGCGTCAGTTGATCCGGATGATGCCGACGATGATGGTGCGGGGAAGATGTCGTTTCTTGAGCATCTGGACGAACTCCGGAAGCGCCTGACGGTGTCGGCGATCGCGCTTGCCGTGGGAGTGCTGATCGCGTTCTTGTTCATTGACCGCATCTTCGACTTCATCATGCTGCCGCTCGCCAGCGCGATGCCGAAGGGGTCGAGCCTGGTCGCCACCGAGCCGACCGAATTCTTCATGCTGTACATGAAGATCGCCCTGCTGGCCGGCGTCGTCATCGCCGCGCCTGCGATCACCTGGCAGTTGTGGCTGTTTGTCGCGCCCGGGCTCTACGCGAAGGAGAAACGCTTCGCGGTACCGTTTATTGTGCTGGCCTCGGTGTGCTTCGTGCTCGGCGCCGCCTTCTCCCACTACTACATCTTCCCGGTGGCGTGGAAATTCCTGGCCAATTTCAAGCCCGAGTACACGCTCTTCATGCCGAAGGTTGAGGCGGTGTTTTCGCTGTACTCGATGTTGCTGCTCGCTACGGGCATCGTCTTCGAGATGCCGGCGGTCATCCTGGTGCTGGCGCGCATGGGCCTGGTGACGCCGGGGTTTCTGTGGCGCAAACTCAAGTACTCGATCCTGATCATCTTCATCGTCGCGGCCGTCATCACGCCGACTGGCGATATGGTGACGCAGTCACTCGTGGCCGCTCCGATGATCGGGCTCTACTTCATCAGCATCATCATCGCCTGGGTCTTCGGCAAGAAGCGGGAGCAGGAACCCGCCGACACCGACTGACATCCTCCTTCTTGCTTCTTGGGCGCAGCCCGGTGCCTGCGGGACGACGGTTCCTCCGCGTCCCCGCTCACGCGCACCAAGACGCACCTTGCCCTCACGGCACGTTTTGCAGACTGACGCCCTTCGACTTCGCTCCCTTCGACAGGCTCAGGGAGCCCCGAGCAAGGTCGAGGGGCTCAGGGCTTCGCTGTCGGCTTGGTTCGAGGGGCCGCTTCGGAAGCCGCCCTCCCACCGGCACGAGCGCCCGCCCGTTCGGTCTCTCGTGTCTTCCGCCTACCGGCTACCGACTACTGTCTACCGGTGTCTGTTGTATGCTTCCGCCGTGGCGATTCGCAAATCGGCCGCTTCGGAGGTTCGCCTGTTTATCGAGCACCTGAGCGACGCCGACCCGCCGACGCGGGAGGCGGCTCTGGCTCGCCTCAGTGTGGCGGGCGTCCGTGCGGTGCCGCACCTGCTCGATGCCCTCGATTCGACGACGTCTCCGGTTGCGCGGGCCATGGTGCTGAAAGGTCTCGAAGCCACGGGCGACAGGCGCGGCATTGATGCGGCGCTCGGCGTGCTGCACTCGCGTGCCACGGACCCCAAGGTGGCCTCGGCCGCCGTTCGACTGCTCGGCAGCCACCTGGACGCGGCGGAAACCGATCGCGCGCTCGATGCGCTGAGCGCGATTGTGCTGGACCCGGCGTACCAACAGGCCCTCCGCCTCGAGGCGTTTGCCGAACTCGAGCGCATGCCCGCACGGCTGATTGCGCCCATCCGAAAGTGGCTCGCGGCTGATCCGGACGAAGCGGTCCGACGCCGCGCGACCGCCCAGGGCACGTCTGGCGCGACGCCCGACGATCGGCTGGCGCAGCTTGACCTGGTCGCCAGCGGCCATCCCACCGATCCGACGGCGCTGAGGCAGTGGGTGCAGGAGGCGGCGCAGGACGCGTCACTGTCCACGTTGCATCGGCTGGTGGAGGTGGCTTGCGCGCGGGAAGAGCAGGCACCGTCGGCGGCAGATCGTGATGAATGGCGCGCGGCGCGCGGCGTGATCCACTTGGCGCTGGCGACACGCGCCAGCCGCGTGGCGATTTACGACCTGCGCGAATCGCTCGCGCAGACCGCCTTACCGCTGTCTGAGGATTTCGTGTCGGCGCTGCGCCTGGTGGGCGATGCGACTTGTCTCGAACCCATCGTGGCGGCAATCGCCCGGATGCCCATCGACATCGAGACGCGGGATCACCGGATCCACGACAGTTTGGTTGACGCCGGCCGGGCCATTGTCGAACGCGAAGGATTGACCCGGCGGCACGCAGCTGTGAAGAAGATCCTGAAAACCTGGCCTGACGCGGGCGCGTTGCTGTTCGCGCCGCCCGCCCTTCCCCAGTGCTTCGACTCGCGATAACGGTCGCGTATGCTTGCGAAGCGATCCAGTGAGAGATGCTCGCTCAGCACTGAGTCCTGAGTGAATAAACTCGTGGCCGAATTTATGAATCGAAGGACTCAGTAGGACTTCGCGAACCAGGCGTCCGCCACCGCTGGCTTGCCGCACTTGATGCACGTGGCGCTGGCCGGCCCGCCTTCCATCGGCAGGTTGCGGATGGTTGCCTGTGTCTCCGTCTTGATTTCGGCCTCGCACGCGTCGGTGCCGCACCACGGCGACACGACGAACCCGGGGCGACCGTCCATGATCTGCTTGAACTCGTCGTACGAGGTCGTCTCGGTGGTGTGATCGCGCTGGAACGCCAGTGCCCGATCAAACAGATTCTGCTGGATCGCATCGAGCAGGTCCTTGACGCGACCCGTGAGTCCATCCATCGGGGTCGGGATCTTCTCGCGTGTGTCGCGCCGGGCGAGCATCACCTGCTGTTTCTCGATGTCCTTCGGCCCGATTTCGAGCCGCAGCGGCACACCGCGCAGCTCCCACTCCGAAAACTTCCAGCCCGGCGTGTACGCATCGCGGTCGTCGAGCATCACGCGCATCCCGTTGGCGATCAGGGCCGCCTTGATCTCCTGCGCTCGAGGCAGGACGGTCTCGCGCCAGTTTCCGCGAGGGATCGGCACGATGACCACCTGGTACGGCGCCACACGCGGCGGCAGCACCAGGCCCGTCTCGTCACCATGCGTCATGATCACGCCGCCGATCAGCCGGGTCGACACACCCCAGGACGTGCCCCAGATGTACTGCAGCGACTTGTCGCGCGCTTGAAACTTTATGTCGAACGCCTTGGCGAAATTCTGGCCGAGGTTGTGAGAGGTGCCGGCCTGCAGCGCACGCCCGTCGCCCATCAGGGCCTCGATCGAGTACGTGCGCGACGCCCCGGCGAACTTCTCGCTCTCCGACTTGCGCCCGGCCATCACCGGCATGGCTAGCTCGGTCTCGCAGAACTCCTTGTAGAGCGCCAGGATCTTCAGCGTCTCCTCTTCGGCCTCTTCCGCGGTCTCGTGCGCCGTGTGGCCTTCCTGCCACAGGAATTCGGTCGTGCGGAGAAACAGCCGCGTCACCTTTTCCCAGCGCACGATGTTGGCCCACTGGTTGATCAGAACGGGCAGGTCCCGCCACGACTTGATCCACTTCGCGTACATGGTTCCGATGATGGCTTCCGACGTCGGACGCAGCACCAGCGGCTCGTCGAGTTCCTCGGTCCCGCCTTTGGTCACCCAGGCCACCTGCGGGGCGAACCCCGCGACGTGCTCCGCCTCCTTCATCAGGAGGCTCTTGGGAATCAGCAGCGGGAAGTACGCGTTGACATGGCCCGTAGCCTTGAAACGATCGTCGAGACCACGCTGGATGAGTTCCCAGACGGCATAGCCGTAGGGCCTGATCACCATGCAGCCCTTGACCGGTGAGTAGTCGGCCATCTCGGCACGACGGACCAGATCCGTGTACCACCTGGAGAAATCCTCCGACCGTGGCGTGATCGCCGTGATGAACTGTTCCTTCTTGTCGTCTTTCTCGGCCATCTTTGTGGGTCCTGCTGAAAAGCGGCAAAGGCCGCCACCTTGGCGGCCTCGTCCGGCAATTTCTCCCGTAGATGTTATCCTACCATTGACGGCACAGCGCCCGGGATACCCGGGACGCGCCCGGATTCGGCCATGTCATCACCGATTCGCATTGATGTCGCGACCCCGTCGCGTTCGTACCCCGTGCTGGTGGGATCGGGCCTCCTCCCGCAGTTGCGGCGCGCGCTTGACGAAGCCGGGTGCGGAACCCGCCGGTTCCTGGTGTCGAACCAGACCGTCTGGCGTTTCTGGGGCGACGCGGTTCGCGAGGCGTTACCTGACGCCGAAGCGGTGATGGTGCCCGACGGCGAGCGCTTCAAGATCCTGCCGACCGTGGCGAGGATCTACGACACCCTGCAGCGCGCCGGCGCGGATCGGTCCGCCGTCCTCATCACGGTCGGCGGCGGCGTGGTCGGCGACATGGGCGGCTTCGCAGCCGCCACCTATATGCGCGGCATCACCCTGGTGCACGTGCCGACGACCCTGCTGGCCCAGGTCGATGCATCGGTCGGCGGCAAGGTTGGCGTCAATCTGCCGGGAGGCAAGAATCTTGTCGGTGCGTTCCATCAGCCGGCGCTCGTGCTGACCGATCCGGAGGTCCTGCAGACGCTGCCGCGCCGGGAGTTCCGCGCCGGGATCTACGAAGTCATCAAGTACGGTGTCGCGTGCAGCCGGGACCTGTTCGTGCGGTTGCAGGGGGGCCTGGGTCCGATTTCCAGGCGCGATGCGGCCACGCTGACGCCCGTGATTGCCGACTGTTGCCGGATCAAGGCGGAGATCGTCGGGAGAGACGAGCGCGAGGCGGGCCCCCGCAGGATTCTGAATTTCGGCCACACGGCCGGGCACGCGCTCGAGGCGCTGACGCGCTACCGTCGTTTCCTGCACGGCGAGGCGGTGGCGTACGGCATGCTGGTCGCCGCGGAACTGGCGCTCGCCAGGGGACTGATGAGCGCCGATGACCGTGACGCGCTCGCGAGCCTGATCGTTCAGCTTGGGCCGTTACCTCCCCTCGGGGATCTCGCAGCTCCCGCGACGATCGAGCAGATGCGGCGGGACAAGAAAGTCCACGAAGGACGCCTGCACATGGTCCTTCCCGCCGCGATTGGATCAGCCAGCATTGTGGATGATGTGACTGACGACGAACTGATGCGGGCGCTGACCGGTGTCGGTCTCGCGGAATCGGCCTAGCGCAGCCAGCCCGGGGGCACGCCAGCCCGCCGGGCTTCTTCCTCGATCGACGCCAGCTGTTTCTCGAGTTCCTGCTGTTCTTTCGTGAGCCGATCCAGCTCATTCAGCGCGCGCTGTCGGTCAGCGGCAATCAGGGCCCGCTGCGCGGGATCGTCACGCGCGGTGAAATCGGCCCACAACCCGTTGATGCGGCTCTGGAGGGCATCGAGGTACACGCGGTTGCGATCGCGCTGGTCGCGAGCATCGCCGATCCGCTTGCGCCAGTACTCAGGGGTTTTCGTGGGGTCTGGTTCGGGCGTCGCGGGCGTGGTCCCGGTGGCCGCTAGCGCGTCAGCCGCCAGACTGGCCGACTGGTTGGGGGCGGGTTTGGGCACCATGGGCACGGGCCCTGGCGGCGTTGGAATCGTTTCTCCGGGGATCTGCACGAGACTGTCGTTCGTATAGAGCTTGACCGGGGCCTTGATGGCCTTCCGGCGGGCCTCCTCCTGACGCGCGAGGTCTCCCAACGATTGGGCGGATGCCGGACGCGCCCCGGCACAGAGGGCAGCCACAACCCCGATTCCAATCACCAATCGAAAACGCCAGGTCATCCTCATCCCTGCCTTGATCGCCCTCGTGCTTCGACTCGCCACTGCGGGTGCGTCTGCTGGTGAGGCGATCCGGTCACAACTGCTCGCTCAGCACTAAGTCCTGACTGGATGAACTCGTCACCGAATTCGTGGATCGTAGGACTTAGCGGCCAGGAGACACTCCCACCCTCTCTCCATTATCGGTCGAATCCATGGCTGTGATTACCCTTTGACCGGAGTTCTCTGCGCACCACCCGACCTTCGGCCGCCGTCTGCCAGCCACGCAAGCTCAGGGTCCGGGCTCTGCCTGGCGGCCCTACCGGATCTCCCGCCACGCGACAACCTGAGGCGGCTGGTCCCCTGCCGGAGAACGGCTCACCGTCACGGTCACAACCCGGTGGGCCGCGCGGATGCCAAAGCCTTCGGCGCGAACGACGATGACGCCGGCGCCAGGCCGACGCGTGCCATCAGCTGCCGGCTGGCTGTCGCGTAAGGGATCTCCGTCCAGTTCCGCCGGGTCATCGCCAACCCAGACGATCACCTCGCACGGAGGCGGCGCGGAATCAGTCGACACGAATTGATCCAGTCGCCGGTGCCCAAACACCTGCCAGCGCGGATTGTTCGGACCCCACGGCCGATCAGTCGTGAAGGCGTCCAGTTCGGCATTCGTGCAGACGGCAGTGTGCCCGCAGTTGGCGACGTTGGTGAGGCTTCGCACGTCGGCCTGCGTGCCGTCCGGAAGGAGCAGGCGTGCATCGGTGCTGGATTGGAGGATGGCGGACCGGACCTGCCCCGAGAGCACCAGGTTCCAATCCGCGATGCCGTTGAGTTCGTGGATCGCGATGGCCAGACCGGCTTCAGCCGCATACGCGCTACTGAGCGACGCCTCGTGTGCCGACGCGATGGCCGGTTCCAGACTGGTCGTGAGCGCGAGGCCCAGGCCGACCACCGAGACCAGCATCAGGATGGCCAACACCGCGATGAGCGCCGCACCACTCTGAGCGTTCCGATCGGTCTCGCCGGTCTGGCCGCCGCGTGTATTATCATCTGCGCATCGATCGCGGAGCCACATCGGATGTCACCTCGAGATCAGGGACCAGCCGCGACCAGTCGCGCGACAGGCCGGGATTGCTGAACCACGTGGCTGACGGGCCCCGCACGCTGGCCGACTGCGCCTGCATTCTGAGCGTGACCCGCACAAGTCGTATCCGAAGCAGGTCCGCGTCGTATCGGTTTACCGAATTGGGGTCGGGGCACCACGGGCCATCGGCAAGCGCCGACAGCGGCAGCGGTGCCAGCCCCGACGCGCCAGCCGACAACGTCTCCAATCTCGCCACGTGATGGTCCCCGTCAACGGCGAACGTGCAGTTTTCACCGGCCGGCCACGCGTCGAGGGGATTGTCGATGCCCACGGGCGGAGGCATCGGGCCGTATGAGACCGTCCGCCGCACCGGGTCATCCGGACTGATGACGACCGGAGGCGCCGGGTCGCCGAAGTACTGAAACGACAACGACACAGCGTGATCGACGACCGGGAAACTGGATCCTCCGCCATCGGCGCGGCGCAGTTGCGCGATCCCCGTCGCCGATTCCACGGCGAGGTAGTAGCTCCTCGCGCTGACCTCGCCGACCAGCGCTCCGGCCGCATACGGCCCCGACAACCGGCTCTGGGCATGCGTCACCTGCCCGCCATCAGGCGAGATGGTCGTGGCCGTAAACAGGTCGAAGGCCGACGTGCCGTCGACGATAAGCATCACGCTGCCGGCGTGAAGCCGGCACGCCGCACGATCCAGACTGCACGCCGATGCCGGCACGATCCGAATCGGCGACGCAAGATCGTCCACGGCAGCATCCGTGAGTGCCTGAGGTGCCGACGACGCCATCGACAGGATGGTGATGCTGTCGGCCCTCGCGCACCCGCCCACGACCGACGACAGGGACGAGCCGGTCCATCGACAGGGCAACACCGCGGGCCACGTCAACGCCGCTCGTGCGCCCCATCCCAGGCTGAACCCGCCGCCGGCCGCGGTGAGATCGGACCTGAGCGCGTCGATGGCCACGCGGACACGCTGTTGAAGATCGGCTGCTTCCGGCAGCGAATGAAACGCGCCGGTGGCGGGCATGACGAGCGTCACCGCCAGGCTCACGGCTATCAACGTCACCGCCGCGGCGACCATGAACTCAACGAGCGTGAATCCGCCAGCCCGCTTTACCACGTCTCACCCGATCGCACCGTGGCGAGCCTGACTGTTCCGGCGGCGTCACCGCACTCGCCGGCGCGTGCCGCCACGCGGCGGCACGGCGAGACGGCGACGTGGATCAGGTTGAGCGACGTGTCGGCCGCGAGCGGGCTGATCGCCCAGCGGCGCACGTAGACCGCGCCACGCGCCTCCGCTCCCGTGCCCACAACCACGCCGGCCGCATCGAGGTACTCGACGAAACCGGGTTCGTCGTGGCTCACGGCGTCGGGCGACGACTGCGACAGCGCTCGGGGCGCGAGGGACAACTCCTCCAGTTTCTGTGCCGCCAGGATAGCCGCGATGGTTCGCTCGCGCGTTGATGTGATCGTCCGAACGGCGACCGACGCCAGCCCGGCAAGTGACACCACCGCTGTTGTGAGAATGGCGATCGCCACTACCGCTTCAATCAGGGTCGATCCGGTGTCATCGAGTGCGCGTCTCACGCAGATGGACGATGCAATCCGGGATCCAGACACCGCTTTCAATCCGCCGACGCCGCGCGCGATGCATAACGCCCATAGAAATGGGTCCTGCGCCCGAAGTCAACGTGAACGGGCCGCGAGACGCGGGATCAGGAGGCTGGCAGATATTGCCACGTGGAGCGACGCGGCGTGGTGCAGAAGATGCGATGCCGGCACGGCACGCCGGATCGCTCCGATGGTCAGCATGGTCTCGTCAACGTGAGGTGCCGCCCGCCCGGCTAAATGCATTCAGGACGAGTAGGCGGCTTCGTAGACGGCGCGAACGCTACATCTGCCGCCAGCCGACGACGGCTGGCGCGCCGCTCCCGCCAAGACCGCCGTCGTAGGTCAGGGAAAACGAACCGAAAAAACTGCTCACGGTATTCGAATGAACGAGGTTCGCCACGCTCGGCGAATTCTGGACGATGATCTGCCCTAGCATCGTCGGGTTGCCCGTGATCTCGATCTGTTCGCGCACCAGGACCCGCGCCTGTGCACCCGTCTGCGTGAGGTTGCCGCTGATCGAGATATCGCCGTCGGCCAGCAGGAACAGGCCCGGATCGTCTGCCGTCGCCCGCAGGTTGCCCGAAATGTCGATCGACCCTTCGCTGATGATGCTCACGTTGACGGGACCAGGGCTGCCCGAGATGTTGACGTCACCCTGGACGTAGTAGGTGCCCGCCTGCAGGGCGTTGCTGCTGACACTCCACGTGGCGCTGCCAAATGTCCAGCCGCGAGCGGAACAGCCGCCACCACTGGCAGTGCAGAGCACCGTCCCGCCCGGGTTGGTCATCGTGCCAGCACTGGTCAGGATGTAGTCGGCCTCGGCCCGGTGATCGCTGGCATGAATGTCGGGCACGGGCAGGCTCGGATACCCACCACCTGTCATGCCGCCCACCGTGGGATTGCCACTCGGGTCGTATTCCCCACTGGCCGTTGCGTCACCAGCGATGTTCGAACTCCCGGAAATCTCGAAGTTCCCGTTCGCATGGACGCCGCCCGCCGTCCCGAAAATATTGACGTTGCCCCCGATGTCCAAGTTTCCGTTGACCAGGATCGCCGGATCCTCCGGGCCATACCCCACCACCACCTCCAGCGTCACCTGCGCGTTGTTCGGGCCGTAGCCAGTTGCGCGAACGATGAGCCGCTTGTTGTGATCGATGTAGGCCTGGTTGGCCTCGGTGACTTCGTTGATCCGGATCACATCCGCCGCGCTCAGCGTGACGCCGCGGGCCGCGTCGTCCTCGTCGAACACACGCGCTTCATACGACTCGTCGGTGGCGAGCGTCCGCCGCGCCGGCGACCGGGGAATCCGCTGCGTCGCATCCGCGCCGAGGTTCTCGATGCTGCCGTTATCGGCATCGAGGGCAGTCGTTCCCGTCAACCCGTCTGGCCCCTTCAGGAGCGCGGAAATCGCGGCGCTCTCGCTCGCGTACCCATCGGCCTGCCAGGTGGCGAGTTTGTCGATGACGACCGATGTGGCGTGATTGATCCCAGCCTCGGCCGCGGCTCTGGCCTTGGCCTGGGCTTCGTAGTTCTGCGAGATCTTGATCTCGGTCTGGCCACTCACCGTCAACGTCGCCACCATCCCCGTCAGCAGGATCAGCAGCAACAGCACACCGATCAGCGCGAAGCCGCGCTCGGATGAGCAAACGCCGGCCTGGATGGACCGGTCAGCTGGCAGCGTCGGGGGGGTGGTCGCCATCATATGATCGTCACCTCAGCCGGAGTCGAACCTCGGAGGTCAACGTGTACGTCGTCGGCGCGTTGCGATACTCGTCGCGAGTGATAGTCTGGCCCGTCACCGAGACTTGGACGTACGCCACCTGCGTCGGCACCGCCGTCGCCACGCGCTGCGCGTTGAGATAGGTGAAGCGCAACGATGAGATCACGCGGTCGGTCATCACCACTGCGGCTTGATCGAGGTTGTTGTCGCGTTTCGTGATGGTGAGGTTCGCGAGGTTGTGAGCAATCGTGAGGTCTTCGCCGCCCTCGTTGCACGCGCCCGCGGCGCCGCCAAGCAGACCGTTGGGTGGATTGATGTCTGCCTCGATCCGGACGTTGTCGGCGAGTCCGGTGCCGTTCGGATCGAGCTGAATGGGCGTGAACACGGTGCCTGCCGCCGGACACGCGCCGGTCGTGATCATATATGGGTTGGCGCCTGCCGACCGCAGCGCCGTGGTAATCCACTCGATGACAAACTGGACTTCCTCCTGCGTGGCCGATCCATCGAGCAGGACGTTCGACGCTCGTGTCGTCTGCCGCGTGACCAGCAGCGCCGAACCCATCAGGATGAGGCCAACCGTCATCGCCAGCAACAACTCGACAAGGGAATAGCCCTTGGCATTGGCCGCCCGGTGCCATCCCCGCGCGATGGGTCGCCATGCCATCACCATGAGCGAACAATCGTCGTGATCGTGACGGGCTTGGTGATGCCCCGGTTTCCGCTGCTAGGCGTCATTCTCACCGTCACGACCCGAGTTTTATTGTTGGCCGTCGGGCCGGCCGCAACGCTCCAGCGACGCGTGAAGCCGGCCGTCGGATTGTCGAAGTAGTTGGCGAGGTTGTTGTCGAGCGAGACGGTCCCCCCGGGCGTGATCTGGATGGCTGCATCGGCCGCGAAATCCAGTTTCTCGAGCTGCTCGATCTTGGCCACCGCCAGGCGTGCGGCATTCTCGCTGTTGCGGGCAAGCTGATGCCCGCGCACGGACACACCGAGCAGTTGGGCAATGGCCAGGAGCCCGAACACCAGGATCGTCGCCGCAATCAGCGTCTCAATCAGCGTGACGCCGTCGGACCGGCGATACCGGCTATTGGAAGCTGACGCGGCCAGCCGCCGAAAGCGTGAGCGTTTGTGTGGCATCGCTCTTCACCACTGTAATCGACACCGGAGCCGCGCCGGTCACCGGCGTGATGCGGCCGGTCGGCGCGATATCGACGTTGGTTGCCTGGCTGAACGACACGCCGCCCCTCAACCCTCGAACCGGCCCGTCCAGATCTGGCCGGGCGTTGGCGTTCTGATCAGGATAGGGATACGCGGCAGGATCGCAGCGATTCGCCGCATTATCGATGGTGGCATTACCGACGATCTCCACCACGCGGTATTGGCCCGCGACCGGGCAATTGAATCGCACGCGCATGGTCCGGCCGCTCGACAGCGCCTGCAGCCGCGCCGACTGGACGGCGGCGGCCACGTCGTGAATCGCCCCACTCAACTCGAGACGCTGGCGTGCACCATTGATGGCGGGGATGGCGGCGCCGATGAGGACGGCACCAATACCCAACACGAGCATCAGCTCGAGAAGGGTAAAGCCGTCTGCCGGCTGACAGCCAGCCCGTCGATCGCCCATATACATATTGTATGCCGCAGGCACATGGCCATCTTTGCACGAAATCCCGCCCCCCGGACCGTTTTGGGGGGTTCACCGGGAAATGTGCAAGGAACTCCGATTACGTTTATCGGTCGCTAGGCGACAATCCTGCAGGTTCGTATCATGGGCCGGAAAGCGGGCCCTCATTTTCGAGGATGGTCTCCCGTTGCGGCTTCGCGTCGATGCCATACGATAGGGCACCATGAAGATACTTGCAGTACGGTTGATGTCCTGCATCCTGTTTATGACATGCCTGGGACGACGGTCCTTGACAATGTGGTGTCAGGCAAGAACGAGCTTGTGCTGAAATATTCGGGAAAGCCGGGAGCGGAGGCGAAGTTCTGCGTGATCACGCCGGAAGGGATGACATTCCTGGCGAAGAAGATCACAGGCCCGTCAGAGGCCCTGGAGTCATTCCAGTTTGTCGTCAAGTGATCCCGTACGGTCTATCGGGACACTAGCGGTAGAAGCTGAGATACCAGGCGAGCATCGTGTCGCCCGCGCTCGCCGCGAGCATGGCGCCGATCGCGAGGAAGGTGCCAAACGGCATCGACGCCTTCATGTCACGCTTTCGAATTGCCAGCGGCAGACCGACGAGCGAACCGAGAAACGAGGCCACCACGAGCGTCAACAGCACATGCCGCCACCCGAGAAAGGCCCCGATGAGCGCAAGCATCTTCACATCACCCATGCCGAGGCCCTCGATGCGGCGCACTCGGTAGTAGATCTCGGCGACGACCAGCGGAATCAGGCCTCCGACCACCAGCCCGATGAGCGACGACACCCAGCCTGGCGGCGTCACAAAACTGAACAGGAAGCCGATGACGGTGCCGGGAATCGTGATCGCATTCGGCAGAATGCGATGCTCGAGGTCGATGAAGAAGAGGACGACGAGCGCACACCCGAACAGCAGCCGCGAGGCGAGCATCCAATCGATGCCGTACTGCCAGGTCGCCCACACGAACATCACGCCAGTGAACGCCTCGACGAACGGGTAGACGCCGGAAATGCGCGTCTTGCACGAGCGGCATCGTCCGCCAAGCGCCAGCCACGCCACCACTGGAACGTTGTCGAACCACTTCAGCGGCTGCGCGCAGGTGGGACAGTGCGAGGCCGGCCACAGGAGCGACTTGTCGAGCGGCAACCGATAGATGCACACGTTGAGAAAACTGCCGACGCACAAGCCCAGCAGGCCTGCCAGTGTCAGCAGCCACGGGGTCATCACGATGATGGACCTGCCTTTCGCGCGAATTGAGCCGGCAGCGGATAGAGCTTCGACGATCGAGCGATGGTCACGCCGCCAGGCTGCGTCGCATCGAGCATGTACGGCGCACTCGACGGATCTGACGGCATCGCGTTGAGCAGGCCCGCCGCGCGCAGGGCTTCCCAATCCACCGGGAATCGACCGACGATCTGCTGATATCTGGCCACCAGGACCGCCAATTGATCAATCTCGTCGAGCGCGTCGAGCTGGGCGAGTTTGAGTCGCGCGTTGGTCTTGACCCAGTCGTCGTCCGAGGTCTCGTACAGCTGCATCCACAGCACCCTTGACGACCGGCGATCACCACCTTGCACCAGGGTTGTCGCGGCCATCGATCGCAACCACCAGGGCGCGCCCGCGATCCGGCTCGCCTTGTCGAACCACATCGCCGCCTGTTTGTAGTCCTGCAGCCACCAGTAGTACACGAAGCCGGCGTCCTGGGCGTACTGCCACTTTGCTGGCTCTGCCGCGAGTCCCTTGTTCAGCAGGGCGATTGCCTGGTCCACCCGGCCGGCCCCATCGGGAAATGGCTCGGCCAGAAAGATCGCGCCAAAGCGGTACGCGATCGTGAATCGCGGATCGAGGCTTGTCGCCAGGTCCAGCAGCGGGTAGAGCGCCGAGTACTGCTTGGTCGGGCTGGTCGACACCCGCGTGTCACCGTAGTGCTGGATCGCCCGGATCCAGTACAGGTCGGCGAGCAGAGCGTGGTACGACAGCGCCAGGCGGTTCGCAGAGGCGCCGGACTTGAGGTACAGCAATGTGGCATCACCGGACGCGATGCGATAGTGCGTCTCGCGCACAGCCTGCAGCCCCAGTGCGGCGGCCACGAGCAACGCCGAGGCCGCCAGGGCCACCATCACCTGGCGGCGATCGGGCCGGCCCGACGCCGCTGCCGCGTCGGCGCTCATTTGAAATCGCGCCTGGCAAACACCAGCATGGCCAGTCCGACGACGGCGGCCGCGTAGAGCAGGCCGTACCCGCTCGTCAGCAGCACGTAACCAACCGGAACCGTCTGACCGTGCACGACCGCCGCCTTCACATCAAACGGTGCGAGATTCGGCAACAGGTAGTAAAGGGCACGGGCCAGAACAGCTGCGGCCCTCGACTTCACGATGTGTTCGAAATGCGCCAGATCCGCGTTGAAGTGTCCGACGATGTACAGACCAAACGTCAGGGCCGCCGACAGCATCGGGCTCGAGAAGGTCGAGAAAAACAGGGCCACCGCCGTGACAACGAGCAGCTGGACGTAGATCAGCACGAACGCCTTGAGCAGGTTCGGATCGACCACCGGCGCATCGATCATGGCGGCCCTGGCCAACGCCGGCTGCGTCCAGGCCATGACGGCCAGCACCAGGTAGACGGCCGTCGCCATCACCGCGAGATTGACCAGCAGCGTCAGCGCCAAGCCGATGAACTTGCCGACGATGAAGTGGTGGCGCCGGAGTGGCTTGACCAGGACGTTGTAGACGCTGCGCCGATCGACTTCCTTCCAGACCAGGCCCACGCCGATGAAGACGGCCATGAACAGTCCGAACACGGCGCTGGCGGCCAGACCGAGGTCCTTGATGATCTTGATGTCCTGCCCCGCCGTCAACTGCCCAACCAGGTACGACGCCGAGATCATCAGGGTCGCGAACAGAACCAGGTTGTACAGCACCTTGTCCCGTACCGATTCCTTGAACACGTGGTAGGCGATCAGTCCGATGACGCGCGCCATCAGCCCTCCGGCATGAATCGCCCGGCCGGCGCCGCGGCCTGGCTGGCCTTGACCTGCTCCACAAAGACGTCCTCGAGCGTCGTGCGCAGCGGATTCAGCGAGACGAGGCGGCCGCCCCGATCGCGAACCGCCGCGATGACGCGCTCAGGCTCGCAGTCCGGTGCGAGATCGACGGTGCATCGGCCATCGGCAATCGGCGCGACGCTGCGAACGGCGGGGCCGAGCATGCCGAGTGCGGCCGGCTCAATGCCGGCCACCACCAGTTCCCATCCCGCGACCTTGAATGCGAGCATCTCCGACAGGCTGCCCATCGCCACCATCTGCCCGCCCACCAGAATGCCCACGCGGCTGCAGAGCGTCTCGGCATCCGACAGGATGTGCGAGCTGAAGAACACCGTGCACCCGCGATCGCGGAGGCTCAGGATGAGGGCGCGCACGTCACGGCGCCCGATGGGGTCGAGTCCGGACATCGGTTCATCAAGAAACACGACCTCGGGGTCGTTGATCAGGGCCTGCGCGAGTCCGACACGCTGCAGCATGCCTTTGGAGAACTTCCGCATCGGCAGCCGCCGTTCGCCACCGATGCCCAGGCGGTCGAGCAGATCGCTCACCCGTCTCTGACGTTCGGGATTCCTGATGCCGAAAAGTCCGGCGAAATACGAGAGCAGTTCCTCGGCCGTCAGGTAGTCGTAGAAGTACGGGGCCTCCGGCAGAAATCCGACGCGACGCCGCACCTCGAGATCGCCGGCTGGCCGGCCCAGGATCGAGATTCGGCCAGAGGTGGGATAGATGAGCTGCATCAGCAGCTTCAGGGTCGTGGTCTTGCCGGCGCCGTTCGGGCCGAGGAAACCGAAGACCTCGTTGGCCTCCACGCGCAGCGTGACGCCGTCGAGCGCCCGGTACGGACGCGGGCGCCAGAAGCCGACGGCATAGTCCTTGGTGAGACCGTCTGTCTCGATCGCAGCCATCGATCAGGGTGTAATCTTGCCGGCCTTCTTCAGTTCGTACTGGAGGGCCAGGTCGAAGTACTGCGGCGGGAGGGCGCCGTTCCGCCGGATGTACAGCACGGTGTCTTTGCCGGGCTCGCGATGCCCGATAAAGAAGGTCGGCGTCTGATTGATGCCGAGGATGGTCGCCAGCGCAATATCGCTTTTGACCTGGTTCAGCACCGTCTGATACTGCTCGTCGAAGTCCGGCACGCCGCCAATATCACGCGCGGCCTGCCGCACGATGGGTGGCGTCAGCGCCTGGTTTCGCGTATAGAGCCAGTCCTCCATCGCGTCGCCCCGCCCCTTGAGCCGCGCCAGTCGCACCGCGACGGCCGACTCGCACGACGCCAGGTGCATGTCGCTCTTCATGTTGGCGTTGCACTCCATCTCGAGCGGGTAGTCCTTCGCGATGAACTTGACCTCGCCGGGATACTGCGCCCGGTACTTCGCCAGAATCTCCTTGTAATCCAGGTAGCTCTGCGCGCACGCCGGGCACATGTAGTCGGAGAACTTCACGATGACGACGCTCGCGCCTTCGGCTGAAACCGGCACCTGCACCCGGGGCTGGGATTCCCAGAAGCGAATGAACTCGCTGGTGGAATCACCGCCGGCCTGCGGGGCGGGTGACGCCTGCGTATCGCCGTGGCGCGGCATGAAGGCGATCGCTGCAGTTGACGACATGATGAAAACCATCACGACGGCCATGGCCGGCGGGCTGGCCAGCGCGGCCCGGACGTCCTGCCAGATCCGGCGGGGAATCGTGGTCATGGGAAACGGTATCCTTGCACCTGAAGTGAGAAACACACCAGTCACCGCAACGTAGGTGATGATGCACATCGCGCAGACGGTCTTGAGGATCACGAGCGACGCGTACGCCAGGTAGATCACCGAGCCAAGCCCCAGCACGCCGAGCACGAAGACGTACCCCACGGCGCTTTCGCGCAGGCTCGGCCATCCCCAGCGCGATCCTGCCAGCAACACCATCACGCCCACGTACCACAGCGCGCCGAACAGGGCCACCGGCACCCCGGCAAGGCTTGCGTACCGGCTCTGGTATACCTGGGTGCAACTGACCGTCGGGCTCACGTCACAGAAGCTGACGTAGCCTGGCTGTCGCAGCAGTTGGACGTGCACGTACAGCGACGCGATAGACGAGGCCAGCCCGACCAGGGTCAACACGAAGAGGACACGGCGAACGCTATTCGACATCGTAGGAATGGCACCCCCTCACTCTCGCAGTTGTAGCGGCTTCCGGGGAGCGCCGTCAAGCGGGGACTTTGGGTCCGCGGCAACCCGGGTGGTGCCGCCACCTGAAATCGCTCTATCTATCGATGACCGAAGCGTAGGCAGGAGCCGTCGTGTCCGTCATCGCCAGCGCCGTCTGCGACATGGCCTGGAAGATCGTCAAGCTCATGTTCGTCCCGAACGCCCGCGTGCCGGCGCCAGCCGCCGGGGTCGCCGTCGCGTTGTAGCCCTGCACCGCCGCGCCGGCCGCCAGACCGTTGCAGGAAGCCGGAGCCGTCGCCGCCACGCCCGACGAGCTGGCCATCGTGACGGTGTAGCCGCTCTTGGTCACCGACGCCGCTCCGCTCAGATCCGGGCTGATGAAGGGCATGCCAGCCGCCGGCGCCGTGCCGAGGTTCACCAAGCCCGGCGAGTAGAAGCCGTTGCCACAGCTGGCCGCGTAGGTCGCTTGGGCGCTGTTGATCGCGCGCAGCGATCCGATCGCCGACGCCTCATTGGCGGACTGGCGTGCGCGCAGCAGGCCAGGCACCGCGATGGCGGCGATGATGCCGATGATGGCCACAACAATCAGCAGCTCGATCAGCGTGAATCCGCGTGGTTGCGTGCTGCGCATAGGCGAGTGGCCAATCAACCTGATGGGTCGCGTGACGTGTCGAAAAAAGGATACAGCAAACAACCACGCGACGCCACGCCAGCGACCGCCGGCCAGGGCGCGCGACCCGCGCGAAAAGAAACGAGGGATGACGGCACGACAGCCGACATCCCTCGCAGGAAACCCGTTGGTACTCTGGTAGTTACTGGAGCGGGCTCGCGGTCGCCGGAGCCGTCGTGTCCGTCATCACCAGGTTGACCGCACCGTAGAAGATCGTCGACGACGTGTTCGTGCCGAAGAACCGGCCGCCTCCTCCCACCGGGTCCGCCGTCGCGTTATACCCGGTCGTCACCGTACCGAGGTTGCACGACGCGGGCGTCCCGGCCGGCGCTGGGGTTGCTGCGTTCATCGTGATCGTGTAGTTGCTCTTCACCACGGCGCCGGCGCCGACCAGATCCGGGCTGATGAAGGGCGTACCGTTTGTCGGTGCCAGGCCAAGATTCGCCAGGCTCGGCGAGTAGAAGCCGTTGCCGCAGCTCGCGGCATAGGTCGACTGCGAGCTGTTGATGGCGCGCAGCGATCCAATGGCTGACGCCTCGTTGCCCGCCTGGCGTGCGCGCAGCAGGCCGGGCACGGCGATGGCGGCAATGATGCCGATGATGGCGACGACAATTAACAGCTCAATCAGCGTGAACCCCTTGTTGTTCTTCATTGCTCAGCTCCTTTGCGTGAATCGTTTCTAACGGAATCTCGTAATACGCGGCAGCCGCTCTGGTCTTGTCGGGGGCGCCTGGCACGCTGTCGTCGCAACCAACCGAAATGCAATGTCAGTACCATGTCGTTCAAGAAGATACATGTATCATTAAAGTATTGATATTAAATGACTTATCTTGAACTGGTGCTTGTCTCAATCTTCTGAGTCTCGTCAACGGAGTGACGCTCTGCGGCAGTTCAAGTGCCACAAATTGTCAGCCCCCACCTTCGGTGCCGGCGTCTTCGGACGCCAGCCGGTGCCGGCGCAGGTCGTACTTGTCGAGGAGGTGGCGCAATTGCCTGGGTGTAATGCCCAACAGCTTGGCCGCCTTGTCGTGGCGGCCGTCCGCCTGTTTCAACGCCTGCTGAACGAGGTCGCGTTCACGGTTCTCCAGGTGCAACGGCAGGTCCAGGCCCTGGGCCGGCAACTGGATGGCGTGCTCGCTGTCACCGATTGCGCCGGGGCCGGCCGTGGGCAGGCGGACGTCGGCCGGAAGACTGTCGAGTTGAATGACTGGACCCCGCTCGAGCGCGACGGCCCGTTCGATCACGTTCTCGAGCTGGCGGACGTTGCCAGGCCAGCCGAATGCCTCGAGACACCTCACCGCGTCTGATGAGATTCCACCGATGGACTTCCCCATCTGCTCTCGGTACTTCGCGAGGAAGTGCTCGGCCAGTAGCGAAATGTCCTCCCGCCGTTCGCGCAGCGGCGGCAACTGGATCGGAATCACGTTGATGCGGTAGTACAGGTCCTCGCGGAACTTCCCTTCGGCGACCAGTCGCGACAGATCGCGGTTGGTTGCGGTGATGATGCGGATGTCGGCGTCAATTTCGTCGGTGCCGCCGAGCCGGCGAAACTTGCGTTCCTGCAGGACGCGGAGCAGTTTCACCTGCATCATCGGGCTCATCTCGGAGATCTCGTCGAGAAACACGGTGCCGTGTTCCGCCGTCTCGAGCAGCCCCTTCCTGGTCATGGCGGCGCCCGTGAAGGCGCCGCGCATGTGACCGAACAGCTCCGCCTCCAGCAGGGTCTCTGGCAGCGCTCCACAATTGAGCGCGACAAACGCTCGATCACGGCGCATCGAGTTCACGTGGATCGCCCGGGCGACCAGTTCCTTGCCGGTGCCCGATTCGCCGGTGACGAGAATCGTGCTGTTAGTCGGCGCGATCGTCTCGATCAGATCGAAGACGGCTTCCATGGCCTTACTCCGTCCGACGATGTTCGCAAAGGCCGACGCGGTGCGCAGGGCCCGTTTCAGCAGCACGTTTTCCTGGCGCAGGTCGCGACGTTCGAGCGCGTTGCGGACCTTGGCCTTCAGTTCTTCAACGTCGAACGGTTTGGTGATGTAGTCGTAGGCCCCGAGCCTGAGCGCCTCCACCGCGGTTTCGGTCGACGCGAACGCCGTGATCATGATGCCGACGATGTCGGGGTCGAGGCGTTTGGCCGCCCTGAGCAAATCCACGCCGCTCATTCCCGGCATCCGGATATCCGAGATCAGCAGGTCGATGGTCTCGTGCTCGAGCGTAGCCAGCGCCACCTCGCCTGTTTCCGCC
The DNA here is from genome assembly GCA_026393675.1 of Acidobacteriota bacterium. Taxonomy (NCBI): domain Bacteria; kingdom Pseudomonadati; phylum Acidobacteriota; species Acidobacteriota bacterium. The sequence goes on from JAPKZQ010000002.1 coordinate 31,810, forward strand.
AGCAGGACGTGATGCCCTTCTCGCCGCAGCACAATGGTCAGCAGTTCCCGCATCGATCGCTCGTCATCGACGACCAGAATGCGGCCGTGCGGACGGTCCGGGGCGGTCGTGGGTTCAGTCGTCATGGCAGATTCCTCACGCGGCGGGCTCCCGGGCCGGCAACCGCACCTCGACCGTGGTGCCGGCACCTGGATTCGACGTCACCCGGATTTCGCCGCCATGGTCGCTGACAATGCGATGCACGATCGCCATCCCCAGCCCGCTCCCTTTCGCAAATGACCCGTGGAACGGCTGGAAGATGGCATCGAGATCGGCATCTTCGATCCCCACGCCTTCGTCCTGGACCACGATGACGGCCTCGTGCTGGGTCGCGCCTTCGTGGGACGACAGCAGCAGCCGGCCGCCATCCGGCATGGCGCGCAGGCCATTGGTGGCGAGGTTCCAGACGATCTGCCGGATCTGCCCTTCGTCGGCTTCGCACCACACGGGCAAGGCTGGTGATTCCACGTCGAGGCTGTGACGCGCCCCGACCTCGGAGCTGTTGCGCAGCAGCAGCGCCGCGTCCTGCAGAATCGAACGAACGTCGATCCGGCCGATGTTGAAGCGTTGGGGCCGCGCGTATGCCAGGAAGCTGCGAATCGTCGTGTTGAGCCGCTCCGATTCGCGCAGCACGATGTCCATCAATTGCGCCTGTTCGGGGTTCAGGCTGAGTTCGCTCCGGAGCACCTGGATCGAGCCGGACATCGACGCCAGCGGATTCCGGATCTCGTGCGCAATCCCGGCGGCCATCTCGCCGACCGCCGCCATCCGGTGCTGGACCCTGGCTTCGCGCTCGAGCCTGCGGGGTGCGGTCGTGTCCTGAAAGGTGAACAGAAAGCCCGAATGCCCGGCCGACGTCATCAACCCGGTGGCGGCCAGGCCGAGATCGACGACGGTGCCGTCGGCTCTTGTGTAGCGATAATCAGCTCGTGCGCTGGTGCGAGCCGGCAGGTCGCCCAGCTTCGCCGCGAACGGCGGCGGCAGTTGCAGCAGGCTGGCCACGTCGCCGCCCCGAGCGGTCTGGGCGGCGTGGCCGGTGATGGCCTCAGCCACCTGATTGAATGTCAACACCCGCCCCGCCAAGTCCGTCGTCACCAGCCCCATGGCCAGGCTGTCGATCACGTGCTGATTGAACGCCTGGAGGTCGGCAATCTCGGCCGACGCATCCGCCAGTCTCACGTCGGCGCGGCGGACGCGCTCGGCGAGTGACCCGCTGAGCCACGCGACCGCAAAGAAACCCGCGGTGTTGATGGCGACCGTATACCCGGCGACCTGTGCCGGAGGAATGGCTCCGGAGGTGCCGGTGGGCCAGAGCGACCACAGGGGCGATTGCTCGACGGCGTACTGCATGATCACGAGGGCGGCATGGAGGACGGCGGCAAACGTCGCCATGAGCACGGCACTACGCCTGGAGCGGAGCGTACTTGCGCCGATGATGGGCAGAAAGTACAGCGACGACAGCACGCTGGCGATCCCGCCCGTCATCCACACGAACGCCGACACGGTCAGCGTGTCGAACGCCAGCTGGAGATCCACGAGCCAGGGGCGGCGCTCGGCCTGCCGGAGGGTCACGGCCCAGACGGCCGACAACGCAAAGGTCGATCCGATCAGTCCGTAGAGCAGCTCGGACTCGCCGACCAAGGGCGCGCGCAGTTGGAGCAGCACCGCCGATCCGAGCAGCGCCACGCTGACCGCGAGGCGCACCGTCATCAGCATGACGACTTCGCGCCGGATCCCGCGTTGGGTCACGCCGTGGCCACTCATCCGGTGAGCTTGCCGATCAGATCGAAGATCGGCATGTACATCGCGATGACGATCCCGCCCACCGCGCCGCCGAGGAAGCCGATCAGCATGGGTTCCATCAACGTGAGCAGGCCGGCGACGGCCGTGTCGACTTCCTCTTCATAGAAGTCGGCGATCTTGGCCAGCATCGTATCGAGCGCCCCGGTCGCCTCGCCGACGCCGATCATCTGGCTGACCATGGCCGGAAACACGCCCGTCTCTTTGAGCGGCTGCGCGATGGTCTCGCCGCGCTCGATGCTGGTACGCGTCGTCAGGATGGCGTCCTCGATGATGGCGTTGCCCGAGGTCTTGGCCGTGATGTCGAGGCCATCGAGAATCGGCACGCCCGAACTGATCAGTGTCGACAGCGTCCGGCAGAATCGGGCGACGGCGATCTTGCGCAGGATCGCGCCGATCACGGGCGCGCGCAGGACCAGCCTGTCGAGCGCATGGCGCCCGGCATTGGTGGCGTAGTACTGCCTTACGAAATAGCCCGTGCCCACCACCACCACGACGATGATGGGCATGAACTTGACGAGCGTCTCGCTCAGCCAGATGACCACGCGGGTTGGCAACGGCAGTTCCGCGCCGAGGCCCGCGAACAGCGAGGCGAACGTCGGGATGACCTTCCACAGGATGACGGCGATGACCACCACCGCGATCGAGATCACCGCGATCGGGTAGATCATGGCCGCCTTGACCTGGCCCTTCAGCTTGACGTTCTTCTCGATGTAGACCGCCAGCCGCTTGAGGATCGTGTCGAGAATGCCGCCCGCCTCGCCGGCGGCCACCATGTTGGTGAACAGGCTGTCGAACGCGCGGGGGTGTTTGCGCATGGCGTCGGCCAGCGACGCGCCCGACTCGACATCGCTCCGGGTCTGCAGAATCGTCTTCGCAAAGTGCTTGTCTTCTTCCTGGTTGCCCAGGATCTCGAGGCACTGGACCAGCGGCAGGCCCGCGTCGATCATCACGGAGAACTGGCGTGTGAAAATCGCCAGATTCTTGGCCGGGACCTTGCGGCCCGACTTGCCGGTCCGCGCGACAGACTGGGCCTTGGTTTCGATCGGCATGATCCTGGTCACCAGGATCTGTTCTTTGCGCAGCGCGGCGACCGCGTTCTCCATCGAGTCGGAAACCCGTTCGCCGCTGACCGTCTCGCCACTACGCTTCCGGCCGGTATACGCGAATGTCGCCATGATGCTTATCCCCGATCACGAATCCCACCGGGCCGTCCGGTCCCGGCCCCCGGCACGGTGCCGACACCCCGGTTGATCATGTCCGTCAACTCGTCTTTGAGCGATGACGCCGCGCGCGCCACGTCGAGCGAGACCGCGCCGGCATAGTACAGACTGGCCAGCGACTGGTTGAGCGTCTGCGATCCCACTTTCTCCTGCCCGGCCTGCATCGATGAGTAGATCTGGTGGACCTTGTCCTCGCGAATCAGGTTCCGAATCGCGGGCGTCGGGATCAGTATCTCGACGGCGACGACCCGTCCCCTGCCATCCGCCCGCGGCAGGAGCGTCTGGCAGACGATCCCCTCGAGCACCATGGACACCTGTGTCCGGATCTGCGTCTGCTGATGCGCCGGGAACACATCGACAATCCGGTTGACGGTCTGGGCGGCCGAGTTCGTGTGCAACGTGGCGAAGGTCAGGTGACCGGTTTCCGCGATGCGCAGCGCGGATTCGACCGTTTCGAGATCGCGCATCTCGCCGATGTACACCACGTCGGGGTCTTCGCGCAGCGCGGAGCGCAGGGCGGCACCGAATGTCAGGGTGTCACCGAGCAGCTCGCGCTGGTTGACCAGACAGTTCTTGTGCATGTGGATGTACTCGATCGGATCCTCGATCGTCAGGATGTGCTGATGGCGTTCGATGTTGATCTTGTCGATCATCGCGGCGAGCGTCGTGCTCTTGCCGCTGCCGGTCGGTCCGGTGACCAGGACCAGGCCGCGTGGACGATCGGCGAGCATCGAGACGACCTGGGGCAGTCCCAGTTCCCTGAAATTCCGGATCTGATCGGGAATGACGCGGTACACCGCCCCGACGGCGCCCCGCTGGCTGAACACATTGCAGCGGAAGCGCGCCAGGTTGCGCATGCCAAACGAGAAGTCGAGCTCGAATGTTTCCTCGAAGCGCTTCTTCTGGGCGTCGGTCAGCACGCTGTACGCGATCTGCTTGGTTTCGGTCGGCGTCAGGTCCGGCAGATCGAGACGAACCAGGCTGCCGCGGACGCGGACCTGGGGAGGCGTGCCGGCGGTGACATGCAGGTCGGACGCGCCCATTTCGATCGCTTTCCTCAGCAGATCCGGAAGCGTCGCCATATCTGGTGTTCTCCCCAACCCGGCGTCCCTCATGGGGCGCCGGCTAGTTGACCGTCTCCCTCAGGACCTCTTCGATGGTGGTCACGCCGGCCTTGATCTTCAGGATGCCGCTCTGCCGCAGCGTGACCATCCCTTCCTCGACCGCCTTGCGCCTGAGCTCCTGGCTCGACGCACCGACCAGCACGAGTTCCTTCAGCGATTCCGAGATTTCCATGACTTCGTACAGGCCCACGCGGCCCTTGTAGCCGGTGCCATTGCACTTCTCGCAGCCGGCGCCGCGCTGCGGCACGACGATCCGCGCGTCCTCGGCGCTGAACCCGGCCTTGGCGAGCGCCTGTGGAGGCACCGGATTCGGCTGCTTGCAGTTGGTGCACACAACCCGCACGAGTCGCTGGGCGCAGATCAGGTTGACGGAGCTCGACACCAGGAAGGGCTCGATGCCCATGTTCATCAGCCGGCTGATCGTGCTCGGCGCGTCGTTGGTGTGCAACGTCGAGAGCACCAGATGCCCGGTCAGCGCCGCCTTGACGGCAATCTCGGCCGTCTCGAAGTCGCGGATCTCGCCCACCAGAATGATGTTCGGGTCCTGCCGCAGGAACGCGCGCAACGCGGCGGCGAAATTCAGACCGATGTTCTCACGAATCTGGACCTGGTTGATGCCCGCCAGGTTGAACTCGACCGGATCCTCGGCCGTCATGATGTTGGTTTCGGTCGTATTCAGGCGGGAGATCGCCGAGTAGAGCGTGTTGGTCTTGCCGCTGCCGGTCGGCCCCGTCACCAGCACCATGCCCCACGGCCGCTGGATCGCGGCCTCGAAGCGCGCCAGCGGTTCGGGTTCGAACCCGAGCCGCGTCATGTCGAGCATCAGCTTGTCGCGATCGAGCAACCGCATGACGATCTTCTCGCCGAAGAGCGTCGGGAGCGCGGACACTCGGAAGTCGAGGTCCTTCGACTTGCCCTGGTCGTTGTAGCGGATCTTGATGCGGCCGTCCTGCGGCAGCCGCTTCTCGGCGATGTCGAGCTTCGCCATGATCTTCAGCCGCGACGCGATCGCGTCCCGGAACTTCATCGACGGGTTCATGATGGTGTAGAGCACGCCGTCGATGCGGTACCGGATCCGGTACTCCTTCTCGTACGGTTCGATGTGGATGTCGCTGGCGCCCTTCTGCATCGCCGACATCAGCAGCACGTTGACCAGCCTGATGATCGGCGCTTCCTCACCCTGCTTCAGCAGCGCGTCGACGCTGATCTCCTCGAGGTCCCCGAGCACCTGGACGTCGGCATCGCCCCCCACGGGCATCTCGTCGAGCACGCGTGAGGCCATCTCGAGCGCGCTTTCGCCCGCCGGTCTGACCGCACTCGCGTAGTATTTCTGGATCGCATCCTGGACCGCCGACTCCGACGCGACCACCGGCTCGACGTTGTAGCCCGTCATGAACTTGATGTCGTCCATGGCGAAGACGTTGGTGGGATCGGTCATCGCGATCGTGAGCGTCGCGCCGGTGCGGCTCAGGGGAATCACCTGGTACTTCTGCGCGGTCTCGACCGGAATCAGCTTGATGACGACGGGGTCGATCTCGAACTGCGGCAGATTGATGGAGGGCACGCCGTATTGCCGGCTCAACAGGGCGGTGATGTCCTCGCCTTTCACGAAGCCGAGTTTCACCAGCGCAGACCCCAGCTTCCCTCCGTGAGCCTTCTGGTAAGCCAGCGCTTCCTGGAGTTGTTCCGGTGTGATGCGCCGCTCCTTGAGGAGCAGCTCGCCGATGCGTACAGCCATGGATCGTGCCGAACTATAGCTTTGTGACGATTCTTGTCAACGGCTCGCGAATTCCGTCAATCTCGGGACGTACTCTGGCGTTTTCATGACATTCTGGCCGGCAAACCGAGATTGATAGACCTACCATTCTAGGCTATTCAACAGAAAACAACCCGCACAGCCCACGCACACGCCAACCAACCGGACGACACCAAGCTCCGTCTCCTTCTTGTCGGCGCTTCTCCCCCTGGTCTTGAGCCTGACTCGGCAAAACCCGCCACGACGGCTTCCAATCGGACACTCCTGCCAATTGCGGGCCAGACCGGCCACCCCGCCGGTCCGGAACCAGAAAGCGTTGGAAATCGTCTACACTAAACAGGTTGCGCGTCCTCAAGGTACGGTTCCCTTGGAGCGACCTGCCACCTGAGATTGCATTTTTTTCAAGAAAGGCCAGGAGCCATGAGTGAAGTGCCTACGACCCAGCCTGCCGTTGTCCAGGCGCCTCCGCCAGGCCAGAGCTTCGTCGCCCGTTTTCTGGGTGTGCTGACGTCCCCGAGAGCCACGTTTGCCGAGGTGGCCGCCAGGCCGCGGTGGTTCGGCATGCTCGCGGCGCTGGTCATCGTGGGAATCGTGGCGGGCACCGCCCTGATGGCGACCGACTCCGGCCGGCTGGCCGCGCTCGATGCGAGCCGAAGCGGCATGAAGAGCTTTGGCATCAACCTCCCGCCCGAAGCGGAAGCCGAGATGGAGCGCGGCATCATGGAAGCGCCGCTCTGGCGACTGGGACTCAACGCGGCGCTCGGACAAGTCACGATGGGCATCCTGCTGCCGCTCATCTTGGCGGGCGTGTTCTTCCTGGTCTTCAACGTCGTGCTGGGGGGCGATGCGACCTTCAAGCAGATGTTCGCGACCGTCGTGCACGCCAACCCCGTCATGCTCGTGGGCGTGCTCTTCACAACGCCGCTGATGTACTTCCGCGGGTCGATGACAGGGGTCACCAACCTCGGGGTGTTCCTGCCGATGCTCGATGAGAATTCGTTCCTGGCGAAGTTGCTCGGATCGGTCGATCTGATTCGCGTCTGGTGGGTCATCGTCCTGGCCACGGGTCTGAGCGTGCTCTACAAGCGCAAGACCGGGCCCATTGCCACAGCGCTGTTTGTGGTCTACGGCATCATTGCCGTCATCTTTGCTGCGGTCACGGCTGGCCGCGCGGGGGCATAAGCGTGAATCGCAAGAAGATCATCATCGGCATCCTCATCCTCCTGCTGGGCACCGCGCTGGTTGGGGCCAACCTCTATTTCAAGCGCGAAACCGGGCTCAGCGTGCAAGTGGAAAAGATCCAGAAGCGGAACCTCGAGGCGATTGTCTCGGCCTCGGGCAAGGTGCGGGCCAAGACGACAGTGAATATCAGCGCCAACACCATGGGCCGTGTCACCAAGCTGGCGGTTGAGGAAGGCGCCCGCGTCAAGGCCGGTCAGTTCCTGATGGAGATCGACCCGCGGCAGCTCCGCACCCAGGTCGAGCGCGGCGACGCGGGCCTGTCGGCCCAGCGCACAGCGGTCGAGCAGGCGAAGACGTCCCTCGAGTCTTCGAAGCTCCAGCTGAGCCTCGCAAAGGACAACCTGAAGCGCCAGCAGGACCTCTGGAAGGAACAGCTGACGACCAAGCAGGAACTCGATCGCGCCGTCAACGACGTGCAACTACGAGAGCGTGACGTCGAGGCGCGTCAGTCGGGGATTACCTCGGAAACGACGCGCATCCGGCAGACGCAGGCGGACCTCGAGAATGCAAGGTATAACCTGAGTCAAGTGACCATCGACTCGCCGATTGACGGGATCATCACGCGCCGCAACATCGAACTGGGCGAGATGGTCATGATTGGCACGATGAACAACGCCGGCACGGTGCTGCTCACCGTGGCGGACATGTCGGTCATCGAAGCCGAGCTGGAAGTGGACGAGACCGACATCCCGAACGTGAAGATCGGGCAGAAGGTCCAGATCAGCATTGACGCGATTCCCGACAAGAAATTCCCGGCAAAGGTGACTGAGGTCGGCAACAGCCCGATCCAGACGACGGCGTCGGCCAGTTCGCAGGCCATCAACTTCAAGGTCGTGGTCACCGTCGACGGTCAGATCCCGGAGGTCCGACCGGGCTTCACCTGCACCGCCGACATCACGACGGCGACCCGGAAGGACGTGCTGGCGATGCCCATCCAGGCGACCACGGTGCGGGAGCTCGTCTACGACGACAAGGGCAACATCGTGAAGCCGCCGGCGCCAGATCCGAAAACCGGCCGACCCGCGACAGCGGCGGCGCTTGCGGCGGCGGCCGAGCTGAAGCCGGGCCAGACGAAGAAGGAAACCGAGGGCGTGTTTATCGCGAAGGCCGGGAAGGTCGAATTCGTGCCCATCAAGACGGGCATCGCCGGCGAGAAGTACTTCGAGGTGCTCTCCGGGCTGAAGGACGGCGACGAGGTCATCACCGGGCCGTTCAGCGCGGTGCGCGAGCTGAAGGACGGCGTCGTGGTCAAGATCGACACCACGGTGAAGAAGTAGCGTCATGGGCCGTATCATCGAAGGCGTCGCGATCGCGCTCCGGGCGATCTGGGGGAGCAAGCTGCGCTCGTTCATGAGCGTGCTCGGCAATATCGTGGCCGTGACATCGATCATCGCCGTCGTCTCCCTCATCCAGGGGTTGAACGCGAAGGTCACCGAAGCCATCGTCTCCGATGTGGGAGCCGACACGTTCACGGTCGACCGCTACGGGCTGACGCGAAGCGAGGAAGACTTCGAAAAGGTGCGGAGCAATCCCCGGCTCACGATGCAGGATGCCGAGGCGATCCGGCGCTATAGTCCCTTAATCCGATCGGTGATGGCCGCGAGCGAGACCTCGGGCCAGGTGTCCTATAAGGACCACCTGCTTGAGAGCGTCACGATCCGGGGCGTGTCGGCGGAGTACATCAACTTCTCGTCTTACAACGCCGAGCGTGGCCGCCTGATCAGTCCGAGCGAGGTCGACCGCAACCGCAACGTGGTGCTCCTGGGCTGGGGCACGGCGGATCGCCTGTTCGGAGAACGCAACCCGCTGGACCAGAGCATCAAGATCCAGGGCATCCACTACCGGGTGATTGGTGTCAACGAAAAGAAGGGGGCCATCTTCGGGCAGTCCCAGGACGAGTTCGCGCTGATTCCGCTCGGCGCGTTCCAGAAGATCTTCGGCTCGCGCCGGAGCATCCAGCTGAATGTGAAGCCCATTCACCCGTCGCTCGTGGACGAAGCGATGAACGACGCGACGATTGCCCTGCGCATCGAGCGCCGACTCAAGCCGAAGCAGCGGGACAATTTCGGCATGTTCACAGCCGAATCGATCCTGGCCATCTACCGAACGGCGACCGCCGGCATCTTCGCGGTGCTGATTGGCGTGGTCGCCCTGTCGCTCGTCGTGGGCGGCATCGTCATCATGAACATCATGCTGATGGTGGTGACGGAGCGCACCTTCGAGATCGGCCTGCGGAAGGCCCTGGGCGCGAAGCGGCGGGACATCATGCTGCAGGTGCTCGCCGAGTCGGTGACGCTGTCGGTCGCCGGCGGCATCGTCGGCACGTCGCTCGGATTCCTGCTGGCGCTGGCGATCGCGAAGCTGAGCCCGCTGCCGGCCGCGGTGCAGATGTGGTCGGTGGTCCTGGGCATCGGGATCACGGCGGTTGTCGGCCTGGTCTTTGGTGTGTATCCGGCGATGCGGGCGGCCAAGCTCGACCCGATCGAGGCGTTGAGGAAAGAGTAATGGTGATGCGCTTCGCGCTCCTCTCGGACGTCATCGTGATGGCGTACGACACGCTGCGCGCCAACAAGATGCGGTCGGCGTTGACGGTGCTGGGCGTGGTGATCGGCATCACGGCGATTGTCGGCATGACCTCGATCATCCGTGGCTTCGACGAATCGTTGCGCGACTCGATCCGCCAGCTCGGGCCGGACACGCTCTTTGTCGCGAAGTTCAGCGGCTTGAGTTTCGCCTCCGGCAAGGAATTCAAGGACCTCATCAAGCGCCCGGTGCTCACGGTGGCCGACGCGCGTGCCATCGAGCGCGACGCGCCGTCGGCTGGCAAGGTGGACGTGTGGCTTGGCGCCTGGGGCGTAGGCACGAGGGAGCGCGCCTACTACAAGGGTGAGAAGACCAAGCAGCTCGCCATTATCGGCGTGTCGGAGAATTACGCCGAGGTCAACTACCTGAAGATCGCCGGTGGGCGGTTCTTCGTCGGGGCCGAGGTCGAGCACCGGCGCAATCTCGCTGTCCTTGGGGATTCGCCCTCCAAGGCCCTGTTTCCAAATGTCGACCCGGTCGGCAAACTGATTCGCATCGCCGGGGACGAGTACGAAGTGATCGGCTTCATTGCGCCGCGTCCGAGCGTCGGCGGTCTCGGCGGGGGCCAGGACGACTTCATCGTCATTCCGTTCACGACTTATCAGAAACAGTTCGGGTGGCGGAGGATGTCGGGTAACATCCACGCGGGCGGGACATCGACCAACGCCAACGCCTTCAAGAGCGCGATGATTGCCGTTGTGCCGGCCGAAGGCGCCACGCGCGACCAGGCGATGGCCGAGGTGGAACAGGTCATGCGCATCCGGCACGGCCTGAAGCTCGAACAGCCGGACGACTTCGACCTCATCACGCAGGACGCGGCTCTGAAGATGTGGGACCAGATTTCTGGCGCGACCTTCATCGGCCTCGTGGTCATTTCGTCGATCGCGCTGATGGTGGGCGGCATTGGCGTCATGGCCATCATGATGATCTCAGTCACTGAGCGGACCCGCGAAATTGGCGTCCGCAAGGCCCTCGGGGCCCGCCGCCGCGAGATCCTCTGGCAGTTCCTGTTTGAAGCCGTCTTCCTGACGTCGCTTGGGGGCATCCTCGGCGTCGTCATGGGCGCCTCGATTGGCATGGGCGTGCATTACTTTACCGGCTTCCCGGTGTCGCTCCCCTGGTGGAGCTTTGCCCTCGGCCTCGGCTTCTCGGGTGGCGTCGGCATCTTCTTTGGCCTGGTGCCGGCGGTCCGCGCCTCGCGTCTGGACCCGATCGAGGCGCTGCGGTACGAGTAGGGGCGCGATTTATCCGCCTTCGCGTGAAGCTTCGGCGGACCGCCGTAGCCTTGGCGGAGGTGGTCGCGTCCGAGAAGTAGCAAGTAGCAAGAAGCAAGAATGGGAGGGCGTTCCATCCCGAATCCCGCTATCCCCGATCCCTCACGCCTAGTAGAATAGGCTCCCTGGCGTGGTCGCCCTGTCACTCGTCGTGTGTGGCATTGTCATCATGAATCTCATGCCGAAGCCTTGAAGAAAGAGGCGTCGTGATGCGCTTCGCGCTCCTCTCGGACGTCGTCGTGATGGCGTACGACACGCTGCGCGCCAACAAGATGCGGTCGGCGTTGACGGTGCTCGGCGTCGTGATTGGCATCACCGCGATTGTCGGCATGACGTCGCTCATCCGGGGCTTCGACGAATCGGTGCGCGACTCGATCCGGCAGCTCGGGCCGGACACGGTGATTGTCATGAAGTTCAGCGGCCTGAGCATGATGTCTGGCAAGGAATTCAAGGATCTCATCAAGCGCCCGGTGCTGACCGTGGCCGACGCGAATGCGATCGAGCGCGATGCCCCATCGGTCGGCCGCGTCGACGTGATGCTGGGCAACTGGATAGCCGTCACACGGGAGCGCGTTTTCTACAAGGGCACGAAGACCAAGCAACTCACCATCTTCGGGGCGTCTGAGAACTACGCCGTGGTCAACGCCCTCAAGCTGCCGGGTGGGCGGTTCTTCCTCCAGGCCGAGGTCGAGCACCGGCGCACTCTCGCTGTCCTTGGGGATTCGCCCGCCAAGGCCCTCTTTCCGAATGTCGACCCGGTCGGCAAGCTGATTCGCATCGGCAGGGAGGAGTACGAAGTCATCGGCTACGTCGCGCCGCGTCCGAGCGTCGGCGGTCCGGGTGGTGGCCAGGACGACTTCGTCGTCATTCCGTACACGACCTATCAGAAGCAGTTCGGGTGGCGGAGTGCGTCGGGCAACATTCACGCGGGCGGGACAGCCACCAACGCCAACGCATTCAAGAGCGCCATGATTGCCGTCGTGCCAGACGAAGGGGCCACGCGCGACCAGGCGATGACCGAGGTGGAGCAGGTCATGCGCATCCGGCACGGCCTGAAACTCGAGCAGCAGAACGACTTCGAAATCGTCACAGCGGACGCGGCCCTGAAGATGTACGGACAGGTCACCGGCGCCATCTTCATCGGCCTGGTGGTGATCTCGTCGATCGCGCTGATGGTGGGCGGCATTGGCGTCATGGCCATCATGATGATCTCGGTGACCGAGCGCACCCGCGAGATTGGCGTCCGCAAGGCCCTCGGGGCCCGCCGTCGCGAGATCCTCTGGCAGTTCCTGTTCGAAGCGGTCTTCCTGACATCGGTCGGGGGCATCCTCGGTGTCGTGATGGGCAGCGTGATTGGCATGAGCGTGCACTTCCTCGCCGGCTTCCCGGTGTCGATGCCCTGGTGGAGCTTTGCAATCGGCCTCGGCTTCTCGGGCGGCGTCGGCATTTTCTTCGGCCTGGTGCCGGCCATCCGGGCCTCACGCCTGGACCCGATCGAGGCGCTGCGGTACGAGTAGAGGGACGGGGGCGCGATTGATTGCGCCCGCGCCGCAATCAGTAGACGGTAGACGGTAGACGGTAGGAGACAAGAACAGAAGCAAGTAGCAAGTAGCAAGTAGCAAGAAGGGGAGAAGGGGAGAATGCCCCAGTCCCCAGCACCGAACTCCGAATCCCGAATCCAGACTCCCGAATCCCGCTTGCCCGCCGAAGCCCGACGAAGCTCGAAGAGCGGAGTCGGGCGAAGGCGGGAATCTCTCTATCCCCAATCCCCCAGCGCCTAGTAGAATGTGATTTTTGGCGTGGTCGCATTGACGGCAGAAAGAGGGCTATCCGATATGAAGGTTTATGACGCCGCAAATATCAGGAATGTCGCAATTGTCGGACACAGCGGATCAGGCAAAACCCAGTTGACGTCCGCCATCCTGTTCGACGCCGGCATGGTCAACCGGCTGGGCAAGGTGGACGAAGGCAACACGGTGACCGACTTCGACGAGGAAGAGATCGCCCGCAAGCACACCTTGTCGGCCAGCATCTGTTACGCCGAGTGGAACAAGACCAAGGTCAACATCATCGATACGCCGGGCTTCGGGAACTTCTTCAGCGATGCCCGGGCCGCGCTGGGCGTTGCCGACGGCGCGCTGGTGGTCATTGACGCGGTCTCTGGCGTTGAAGTGCAGACCGAGAAGGTGTGGGAAGAAGCTGAGGCGCAGGAACTGCCGCGTTTGGTGGTGCTCAGCCGCATGGACCGCGAGCGCGCCAGCCTGAACCGGACGCTCGAGGCCATCCAGGCGTCGTTTGGCCGCATGGTCGTCCCGATCCAGATGCCGATCGGCGAGGAGAAGAACTTCAAGGGCGTGGTCGACCTGATCGGCATGAAGGCGTACACCTTCGCCGCCGACGGCTCCGGCAGGATGACCGAGGACGCCGTGCCAGCCGACCTCGTTGATGCGGTGACATCGGCGCGCGACGCGCTGGTCGAGATCGTCGCGGAAGCTGACGACACCCTGATGGAGAAGTTCTTCGAATCTGGCACGCTCACGCAGGACGAATTGGTCGGCGGGCTGCGCCGGGCCGTTGTCGGACGCAAGATGTTTCCGCTGGTCTGCACCTCGGCCCTCGCGAACATCGGCATCCAGCCGGCCCTTGACGCGGTACTCGCCTACTTGCCGGCGGCATCCGAGCGCACGGTGAAAGCGACCGACAAGGCGGGCGCGGACACCCCCATCAAGGTCTCCGACAGCGGGCCGCTCTCCGTGTTCGTCTGGAAGACCATCGCCGACCCGTTCGCCGGGCGCATCAGCTTGTTCCGAGTCGTCCGCGGTTCGCTCAAGGCCGACTCGACCGTGCAGAACCTGTCGCATGAATCGCCCGAGCGCATCGGTCACCTGATGTTGCTACAGGGCAAGACACCGACGGATGTCCCGGAGATCAAGGCTGGCGACATCGGTGCGGTGGCCAAGCTCAAGGACACGCAGACCAACCACACGATTGGCGACAAGGACGGCGGCGCGCGCTTCAATCCGCTGGTCTTCCCAGACCCGGTGCTCTCGTACGCGATCGAGCCGAAGACCCGCGGCGACGAGGACAAGATCAGCACGGCGCTCCACCGCATCCTCGAAGAGGATCCGACCGTCCGGTACAGCCGCGATCAGCAGACCAACGAGCTGCTGCTCGCCGGGCAAGGCCAGATGCACATCGAAGTGACGGTCGCGAAGATGAAGCGCCGGTTCGCCGTCGAGGTCAACCTGAAGCTGCCGCGCATACCCTACCGGGAGACGATCACGCTGGCGACCGAGGCGCACGGCCGGCACAAGAAGCAGACCGGCGGCCACGGCCAGTTCGGCGACTGCACGATTAAGATGGAACCGCTCGCACGTGGCTCCGACTTCGAATTCGTCGACAAGATCTTCGGCGGGTCGATCCCGCTGAACTTCCGGCCGGCGGTTGAAAAGGGCATCCAGGACACCCGCGTGCGTGGGTACCTCGCCGGCTTCCCGGTGCTCGATTTCCGGGTCACCCTGATCGACGGCAAGTTCCACCCGGTCGATTCCAACGAGCTCTCGTTCAGGATGGCGGGCCGGCTGGCGTTCAAGGATGGCATGACTCGCGCCAGGCCCACCATCCTCGAGCCGGTCATGAACGTCGAGGTGTACGTGCCGAGCGACTTTGCCGGGGACATCATGGGCGACATCAACAGCCGGCGCGGGCACGTATCGGGCATGGACACGCGCGGGATCACCACGGTCGTCAAGGCGCAGGTGCCGATGTCCGAAATGCTCACCTATGAGCAGACACTGACGTCCACCACCGGCGGCCGCGGCACCTACCACATGGAGTATTCACACTACCAGGAAGTGCCGGCCCACCTGCAGGCGAAGATCATCTCGGCTGCGAAGGCCGAGAAGGGTGAGGCGGCCGAGGAAGAGGAAGAATAGCCCCGGCGGCGGGCGGCGGCGGGGAGCGACCGTTAGCTTCCCTTGTTACCGCCGGTACGGCCGGTCTGACGCGGTTTCGCCGTGGATCTTCCCGGGGCCTTGGTGCGCTCGTGCACGGCGCCGCCGGTCTCGTCCGAGTCGGCCTTGCGCCCGCGGACCCGCTCGGCCGCGCGGCGCAGCCGACCGGCCATGCCGCCTTGCTTGCCGCCCTTGCCGGCAGCCGTGCCGTCCTTGTCGGCCTCAGCCTTCTTCGGATCGAATTCGCTGCCGACTAACTCGACCAGAGCCACCTGGGCTGCATCGCCCTTGCGAACGCCAGCCTTCAGGATGCGGATGTAGCCGCCGGGCCGCTCGGCGAATCGCTGCGCCAGCGTGTCGAACAGCTTCTTGAGGACGTCGCGGTTGGCGATATCCTGACCCACCATCCGTCTGGCGTGAAGCAACTGGGGTCCACCTGCCGCCACTCCGCGCTTCGCCACGCTGATCAAGCGCTCGACGTACGGCCGCAATTCCTTCGCCTTGGGCACGGTCGTGATGATGTGCTCGTGCTCGAGGATCGCGGTGGCCTGATTGCGCAGCAGGCTGATGCGGTGCTCGGTGGTTCGTCCCAGTTTCCGATGGGCAACTCGATGACGCATGTCTTCGCTTCCTTACGCTGTACGTAGCCGGTGGTCAGTAGTCGATAGCCAGTCGGAGACCTTCGTGGTCCCAGCAAACAGCCGTCCTGAGAAGCCTTCGTCTGTCTACTGACGACTGTCTACCGCCTACCGCTTAGTCCGCCGCCGCGTGGGCCGACGAGTCCACTTTCATGCCGAGACTGAGGCCCATCGTCTGCAGGATGTCCTTGATCTCGTTGAGCGACTTGCGGCCGAAGTTCTTGGTCTTCAACATCTCGCCTTCGGTCTTCTGCACCAGCTCGCGAATCGTCCGGATGTTCGCGTTCTTGAGGCAGTTGTACGACCGGACCGAGAGTTCGAGTTCCTCGACGCTCTTGTCCAGGTGCTCGTTCCCGGCTGATGGCCCGGGCACCGATCCCTGGCCGTCCTCGCCCTGCTCCATCGTCTCCTCGAGGTTGACGAAGATGTTCAGGTGGTCGCGCACGAGCCGGGCTGCGAGCGACACGGCGTCGCGCGGCGTCACGGCGCCATTGGTCCACACATCCAGCGTCAGCTTCTCGTAGTCGGTGGTCTGCCCGAGGCGTGCGGCCTCGACCAGGTAGTTGACCTTCTTGACGGGCGAATGCACCGAGTCGATCGGAATCCAGCCGATGCCGAGGTCCTCATCGAAGTTGCGGTCCGCCGTTACGTAGCTCCGCCCCCGCTTGATCCGCATCTCCATGTGGAGCTTGCCGCCCTCTGACACGGTCGCGATGTGGGCATCCGGCTCGAGGATCTCGACGTCGGCATCGGCCTCGATGTCGCGGGCCCTGACCTCGCCGGCCTTGTCGATGCGCACGTAGAGCGTCTTCGTGTAGTCGACGTGCATCTTGAGCGGGATCTGCTTCAGATTGAGGATGATATCGGTTGCGTCCTCGACCACCCCGGGGATGGGCGAGAACTCGTGCATCACACCGTCGATTTTCACCGCCGAGCAGGCTGCGCCTTCGATCGACGACAGCAGCACGCGCCTCATCGCATTGCCGATGGTCGTGCCGAATCCCCGCTCAAACGGCTGCGCGTAGAACCGGGCGAACCGGTCGGTCAGAGTGTCACGCTCGAACTCCAGCCGCTTCGGCCGCTGGAAACCTTTCCACAGCATCGTTGGCGATCCTTTCTACAGGTCCAGTTTCCGCCTCGTCCGGGCCGCTCGCCGGAGCCGCCCGCCTGCCCCGCCTGGCCTTGATTACTTCGAGTAGAGTTCGACGATCAGCTGTTCCTGCACGGGCAGGTTGATCTGCGCGCGGTTCGGCAGCCTGACGACGCGGCCGGACATCTGCTCCGGCTGCACCGAGAGCCACTCCGGGACGCCGCGCCCCTTGACCTCTTCCATTGCGTGCAGCACGAATACGTTCTTCTGGCTGCGCGCCCGCACGCCAACCACGTCACCTTCGCGAACCAGCAGCGACGGGATGTCCGCCTTTCTCCCGTTCACCGAGAAGTGCCCGTGGCGGACCAGCTGCCGGGCCTGCGATCGCGACGTCGCGAAGCCCAGGCGGTAGACCACGTTGTCCAACCGGCACTCCAGCTTCTGGAGCAGCAGCTCGCCGGTGATCCCGCGCTGGCGCTCGGCCGCCTCGAAATAGCGGCGGAACTGATTCTCGAGCACGCCGTAGATGCGCTTGACGCGCTGTTTCTCGCGCAGCTGCAGGCCGTAGCCCGCCAGCTTCGCCTTGCGCGCTTTTCCGTGCTGGCCGGGAGGCGTGTTGCGCTTCTCGATCGCGCACTTCTCCGCGTAGCACCGCTCGCCCTTCAGAAACAGCTTCATGCCCTCGCGGCGGCACAGGCGGCAAACAGGTCCGATGTATCTAGCCATGCGTATCTTCCGTGTACCTGGGTTTCCGTCGTTCTACACGCGCCGGCGCTTGGTGGGCCGGCAACCGTTGTGCGGAATCGGCGTGATGTCGCGAATCGACTTCACTTCGATGCCGACCGTGCTGAGCGCCCGAACGGCCGATTCGCGGCCCGCGCCGGGTCCCTTCATGCGCACCTCGCAGGAGCGCATCCCCATGCCCTTCGCCACATTGGCCGCCGCGAGCGCCGCCTGGGTCGCCGCAAATGGCGTGCCCTTGCGCGACCCCTTGAAGGACACCGCGCCGGCGCTCGACCACGCGATCACGTTGCCCTCAGTATCGGCAATCGTGATGCTGGTATTGTTGAAGGAGGCGTGGATGCTGACGATGCCGTGGTGCACCACCCGCTTCTCACCGCGCTTCTTGAAAGCCTTCTTGGGCTTTCCGGCCTCTTTTTTCTCTCCGCCCTCGTTTGCTTCTGTCTTCGCCATGTGGCTACACCGTCTTCTTCTTGGCAATAGCGCCCTTGCGCGGCCCCTTCCGCGTGCGCGCGTTGGTTCGCGTCCGCTGGCCCCGCACCGGCAGGCTGCGGCGATGCCGTAGTCCGCGGTAGCAGCCGATGTCCATCAGCCGTTTGATGTTCATGGAGACCTCCTTGCGAAGGTCGCCCTCGACGCCACCCTGCTCTTCGATGACGCGGCTGATCTTCCGCACATCGTCTTCGGAGAGATCCTTCACCCGGATGTCGGGGCTCACCCCGGCGTCCTTGCAGATCCCGGCGGCCCGCGTATGGCCGATCCCGAAAATGTAGGTCAGCCCGATCTCTACCCGCTTGGTCCGCGGCAGGTCCACACCCGCGATACGTGCCATGACGTTACCCCTGCCTCTGCTTATGCTTCTGGTTCGTGCAGATCACCCTCACCACCCCGCGGCGACGGACGATCTTACACTTGTCGCAAATCCGTTTGACCGACGCTCTGACCTTCATAGCCCTGGTCCTTCGCTTCCGGGCCGCGCCCGGTCCCTCTCGCCTGCTCGGCAGGCCGTCCGCTCCCGGCGTCGCCTTACTTGTACCGATACGTCACGCGGCCCCGGCTCAAGTCGTATGGCGACAGCTCAATCAGCACCCGATCGCCCGTGAGGATGCGGATGAAGTTCTTCCGCATCTTGCCCGACACGTGCGCGAGCACTTGGTGCTTGTTCTCCAGTTCCACCCGAAACATCGCGTTCGGGAGCGACTCGAGCACAATACCCGTGACTTCAATCGAGTCGTCTTTCGGCACCAGTTCGGCTCCACACTCCAACCTGACAGTTTACGTGGCGTCGCCTCGACTTGCCTGCCGGGCCGCGCCAGTCGGGACGGTCATGATGACCGGCCCTCCTGCCGTGATAGCCACGGTGTGCTCGAAGTGGGCCGCCAGGCTGCGGTCTTTGGTCACCGCCGTCCAGCCGTCCCGAAGCACCTTTACCGCCGCCCGTCCCATCGCGACCATCGGTTCGATGGCCAGCGTCATCCCCTCGGCCAGCCTCGGTCCGCGTCCCGCGGGCCCGTAATTGGGCACCTGGGGGTCCTCGTGCAACGCGGTCCCGACGCCATGGCCGACGAACTCGCGCACGACCGAGAAGCCGTGGGCTTCGACGTGCTGCTGAACCGCGTGGCCGATGTCCGACACCCGCGCGCCCACCCTGGCCTGCTCGATCCCGCGGTAGAGCGACTCTTCCGTCACTCTCAGCAACTCGGCCACCCGTCTGTCGATCGGCACTAACGGCACCGTGATCGCCGCATCCCCGTAGAAGCCATCCAGCAGGACGCCGAGATCGATCGACACGATGTCGCCCTCGCTGAGCACCCGCGCCGAGGGAATCCCGTGGATCACTTCCTCGTTCACCGACGTGCAGAGCGTCGCGGGAAACCCGTGATACCCCTTGAACGCCGGCACCGCACCGGCTCCGCGCACGCGGCTCTCCGCGAACTGGTCCAACTCGGCTGTCGTCACACCCGGCCGGACCCTCTCCCGCAACTCGGCCAGCACATCGGCCACGAGCAGGTTGGCCGCCCGCATCCTCGCCAACTCCGCCGCCGACCTGCACACAATCATCGACCAGCCTCGCTCGACCGCTCGAGCCGCATCGCCCCTCTGGCCGCCAGCCTCATCTACCCCCGACGCCCGCGGATCCGCGTCTTCTTCATGAAGCCGTCGTAGTGCCGCATGATGAGCTGGGACTCGATCTGCTGCACGGTATCCATCGCCACGCCCACCACGATGAGCAGCGACGTGCCGCCGAAGTAAAACTGCACGTTCAACCCTTCGGTGATGAACCGGGGCAGCACCGAGTCGAGCCACTCGCCGATGAACGGAATCGGCGCGACCTTGAAGCCCACCAGCAGGAACTCCGGCAGGATCGCGACAAGCGCCAGATAGATCGCCCCGGCGAGCGTGATGCGCGTCAGGATCGTATCGATGTGCTCCGCGGTCCGCTTGCCCGGCCGGATCCCCGGGACGAACCCGCCGTACTTCCGCATGTTCTCGGCCACGTCATCCGGATTGAAAATGATGGCCGTGTAGAAGTACGCGAAGAACACGATGCCGACCACGTACAACAGGTTGTAGAGCGGCATCCCGTAGCTGATCTGGTGGATGACCGTCTGGCCCCAGCTCCCCTGCGGGAACATGCCCGCAATCGTCGCCGGGAACGCGAGAATCGACGAAGCGAAAATAACCGGGATGACGCCGCCCGTATTGACCTTGAGGGGAATGTGCGTGCTGGATCCCCCGTACATCCGGCGCCCGACCACGCGTTTGGCGTACTGAACGGTGATGCGCCGGTTGCCGCGCTCCATGAAGATGATGGCGGCAATCACGATCGCCGCCATCACGACGAGGAACAGGATGGTGAATGGGCCGATCTGGCCGGTGCTCATCTGGCTCAATGTCGCAATCACGGCCCGCGGCAACTGCGCCACGATGCCCGCAAAGATGATGAGCGACATGCCGTTGCCGATCCCGCGCTCGGTGATCTGCTCGCCGAGCCACATGATGAGCGTCGTGCCCGCGGTCAGCGTGAGCACGGTCAGCAGTTGGAAGCGCCACCCTGGCGCGTAGACCAGCTGCATCCCGCCGGCGATCTGGGTCTGGTGTTCCAGGTAAATCGCGATGCCCCACGACTGCACCACGCTCAGCAGGATCGTGCCGTAGCGCGTGTACTGCGTAATCTTGCGCCGGCCGAGATCACCTTCCTTCGACAACCGTTCGAGGTACGGCCAGACCACGGTCAGCAGCTGGAGGATGATGGACGCGCTGATGTAGGGCATGATGCCCAGCGCGAAAATCGTCACCTTCGACAGGCTGCCGCCCGAGAACATGTCGTACAGACCGAACATCGTGTTCTTGGCCTGTTCGGCAAGCTGCTGCAGCGCGGCCGTGTTCACGCCCGGCGTCGGAATATGGTTCCCGATGCGGTACACGCCGAGCATCGCCAGCGTGAACAGCACCCGCTTGCGCAGGTCCGGGACGTTCCAGATGTTCCTGATGCTTTCAACCATACCGTCTCGACCGTCGATCCCGAAGGACTAGAGCGTTTCGATGGACCCACCGGCGGCAGCGATCTTCTCGGCTGCCTTGCCGCTGAACTTGTGCGCCTTCACCGTCAACGTGATGCTGATGTCGCCGCGCCCCAGCACCTTGATCGGCAGCTTCCTGGTCACCAGGCGCAGTTCGTGCAACGCCTCGGGCGTCACCACCGCGCCGGCCGCGAACCGCGCGGCCAGGTCGTCCAGATTCACCACGGCGTATTCGACCCGGCACGGGTTTGTGAAGCCCCGCTTCGGCACGCGGCGGTGCAGCGGCATCTGGCCGCCTTCGAACCCCCGCTTCTTGTGATAGCCCGACCGGGACTGGGCGCCCTTGCTTCCGCGCCCCGCCGTCTTACCTTGACCCGACCCCGGGCCGCGACCTACGCGCTTCCGCTTCCGGGTCGCGCCCTTTGGCGGTTTGAGATTGCTGAGATCCATAACGTCCGACCTCTGATCCGCTACTCGACCGTGACGAGATGCCGGACCTTGAAAATCATCCCGCGCACCTCGGGTGTGTCCGGCACGTCAATCGTGTGGCGGATGCGCCGCAGCCCCAGGCCGCGGACCACCAACGCCTGCTTCTGATTGAAGCCGATGGTGCTCTTCACCAATGTCACTTTCAGTGTCTTCTTCGCGCCGCGATCACCGCTCATGTCGCTGCCTCGTCTCACTCAGCCGGCCAGCCCTCAGACCCGGCGCCACGAGCGCCGTGTCGAAGGATGTCAGACCAAGCCCTTCTCGAATTCGGCCAGGTCGCGTCCACGCATCCGAGCCACCATCACAGGATCCTTCAACGTCATCAGCCCGACAAACGTCGCGCGCACCACGTTGTGCGGATTCGCGCTGCCAAGCGACTTGGTCACCACGTTCTGGATGCCCGCCGACTCCACCACCGCGCGAACCGCGCCGCCGGCGATGATGCCCGTGCCTTCGGGCGCCGGCTTGAGCAAGACACTGCCCGCCCCGTACTTGCCGGTGACGATATGCGGCACCGTCGTCCCCACCAGCGGCACCCGGATGAGCCCCTTCTTGGCGGCCTCGATGCCCTTCTTGATGGCCGACGGCACTTCGCGCGCCTTGCCGACGCCAAAGCCCACCACGCCATGCCCGTCGCCGACGACGACCAGCGCGCTGAAGCTCAGGTTCTTGCCACCCTTGACGACCTTCGTCACGCGATTGATGGAGACGACGGTGTCTTTCAGCTCCAGCTGGGACGGATCGATCTTTTCTCGTGTTCTGAACATCTAGAACTCCAACCCTGCTTCGCGCGCGGCATCGGCCACGGCCTTGACGCGTCCGTGGTACAGGAATCCGCTGCGGTCGAACACGACCCGCTTGATCCCTTTGGCCTGCAACCGCTCGGCGATCGTCTTGCCGATGGCCTTGGCGCCCTTCAGGTTGCCGCCCTTGGACCCGCCGGCCAGTACGGCCTTGACGGCCGGCTCGGTCGTCGCGGCCGAGGCCAGCGTCTGCCCGGTCATGTCGTCGATCGCCTGCGCGTACATATGCTCGACACTCCGGAAGACGCTGAGGCGCGGGCGCTCGCCCGTTCCATGGACGCGCTTCCGGATGCGCAGCTGAATGCGCCGGCGACGATCTAGCTTCGTCTTGATCTTCATACTCAGTCGACCTCTACGCGCCGGTCTTGCCGACCTTCTTCTTCAACACCTCACCGGTATAGCGCACGCCCTTCTGCTTGTAGGGATCCGGTTTGCGCATCCGGTGGATGTCAGCGGCCACCTGGCCGACCATCTGACGGTCGACTCCGGTCACCGTCACGTGTGTCTGCTTGTCGACAGTCACCTCAATCCCGGTCGGGATGTCGAACACGATCGGGTGCGAGTACCCAAGCGCGAAGGTGATCTGCCGCCCCTTCAGCTCGGCCCGGTAGCCGACGCCGACGATGTCCAGTTCCTTCTTGAAGCCGTTGACGACGCCCTCGACGGCGTTCGCCACCAGGCTCCGGGCCAGGCCGTGGAACTTGCCGAGCCCCGGCGCATCGCTCTCGGTGGTCGCGCGCAGCTCGGCGCCCGCGAGTTCGAAGTTGATGCCTTTTGGAACCGGCTGGTGCAGCTTGCCCTTCGGGCCCTGCACGTCGACAGCACCGGCGCTGACCTTGACGGTCACGCCTTTGGGAATTGCAATCGGTTTCTTGCCAATACGGGACATGGACGTCTACCTACGCCTTCGCTACCAGACGTTGCACAACACTTCGCCACCGACGCCGCTTTTCACAGCCTCGCGTCCCGTCATGACGCCACGCGACGTCGTCAGGATGCTGATGCCGAGGCCACCCAGCACGGGCGGCACCTTGTCGTGGCTGTAGTACACCCGGCGACCAGGGCGGCTGATGCGCCGGATTCCGCTGATCACACCCTCGCCGCGAGGTCCGTACTTCAGGAAGATGCGCAGCTGCCGCATGGGCACCTTGCGCGCCGTGTCGGAGGGTTCGTCGACCATCTTGAAGCCGGCGACGTAGCCCTCGTCCTGGAGGATCCGCGCGATCTCGGCTTTCAGCGTGTTGGCCGGTACGTCGACACGCGCATGCTTCGCCTGTACGGCGTTGCGGAGGCGCGTGAGCATGTCAGCAATCGGATCGGTCATGGCTTCTCAACTCTGTCGTCGTGCTTACCAGCTGCTCTTGATAACCCCGGCCACCTCGCCCCGGAGCGCCAGCTCCCGGAAACAGAGACGGCAGAGCGCGAACTTGCGCAGATATGCGCGGGGGCGCCCGCACAACCGGCACCGATTACGGTGGCGGATCTTGTACTTGAGCGCCGTTGCTTCCTTGGCGATTTTCGCGGTAGTAGCCATAGTGTCTAGCTCGTCCGGAACGGCAGGCCGACCAGCTGCAGCAGCCGCCGGGCCTCCTGGTCGGTCCGCGCCGAGGTGCAGACCGACACGTTCATGCCGCGCGCCTTGTCGACGCGCATGTAGTCGATCTCCTGGAAGATCAACTGGTCGCGCAGCCCCAGCGTGTAGTTGCCGCGGCCGTCGAACCCCTTGGGCGAGATGCCCTTGAAGTCGCGCACGCGGGGTAACGCAATCGCGATGAGGCGATCCAGGAACTCGAACATCCGCTCGCCGCGCAGCGTGACCATGCTGCCAATCGGCATGCCCTCGCGCACCTTGAACTGCGCGATGGACTTGCGCGCCCGCGTCACCACGGGCTTCTGGCCCACGATGCGGCCGAGTTCGTCCTGGGCAACGTCCACGATCTTAGCGTTCTGCGTGGCCTCGCCGAGCCCCATGTTGACCACGACCTTGGTGATCTTGGGGACGGCCATCACATTGGTGTAGCCGAACTCCTTCATCAGGGCCGGCACGACGTCCCGGAGGTACTTCTCCTTCAACCGGTTCATTTGTCGACCACTCCCTCGCACTTGCGGCAGATCCGGACCTTGCGCCCGTCTCCGAGCGTCCGGCGGCCGATGCGCGTGCGCGCGCTGCACTCGGGGCAGATGATCTGCACGTTGGACGCGTGCAGGGGCGCCTCGCGCTTCATAATGCCGCCCTTGATGTTCTTGCCCGGGTTCGGCCGGGTATGACGGCTGATGAAGTTCACGCCTTCGATGACGAGGCGGTTCTTCTCCGGCAGGACCTTGAGCACGCGCCCGCGCTTGCCGCGATCCTTCCCGGCCGTCACGATGACGGTGTCGTTTCGACGGATGGGTGTCTGCAACCGTGACATGACGCTAAATCACCTCGGGCGCGAGTGAAATGATCTTCATGAACCGCTTCTGGCGCAACTCGCGCGCCACCGGCCCGAACACGCGCGTGCCGATTGGTTCGCCCTCATCGTTGACCAGCACCGCCGCGTTCCGGTCGAACCGGATGTAGCTGCCGTCCTTGCGGCGCTGCTCCTTCCGGGTCCGGACGATGACGGCCTTCACGACCTGGCCCTTCTTGACGCTCGACTCCGGCGTGGCCTCTTTGACCGACGCCGTGACGATGTCGCCGAGCCGCGCGTACCGCCCCACCGAGCCGCCGATCGGGTTGATCACCGAGATCTTGCGGGCGCCGGAGTTGTCGGCGACGTCGAGGATCGACCGCATCTGAATCATGGTTCGTTCCTCCTACTCGGCGGACGCGCCGCTCACCCGCTGCACGATGCGGGTGATCACCCAGCGCTTGCGACGCGACAGCGGGCGGCTCGCGACCATGGCCACCACGTCACCTGTGTGCGTCTCGTTCTTCTCGTCGTGAGCCATGAACGTCGTGGTCAGCCGCTGGGCCTTCCCGTACATCGCATGACGCACCTGGCGCTCGATGGCCACCACGCGGCTCTTCGCCATCTTGTCGCTGACGACCTTTGCCGTGATTTCAGTTGTTGCCGCCATAGGTTCCTACCGTTTTTCCCTGAGGACCGTCTCGACACGTGCCAGTTCGCGCCGGAGCGTGCGCACCTTGTGCGGCGTGTCCAGCTGTCCCATGGCCTTCTGGATGCGCTGCCGGAAGACCTGATCCTGCAGATCCTTTACCTTGTTCTGCAGATCGCCGACGTTGAGCGCACGGATCTCCTGGACCTTCATCTCACACCTTCTCCTGGGCGAACCGCGTCGCAAAGCGGGTCGGGATGGGCAGCTTCGCCGCCGCCCGGTCCATCGCCTGGCGCGCATCGAGTTCGCTCACGCCCTCCATCTCGAACAGGATCTTGCCCGGCCGCACCACCGCCACCCAGAACTCCGGCGCGCCCTTGCCCTTGCCCATGCGCGTTTCCTGCGGCTTCTTGGTCACCGGCTTGTCGGGGAACACCCGCACCCAGATCTTGCCGCCGCGCTTGATGTAACGGGTCATCGCGACGCGGGCCGCCTCGATCTGCCGTGCCGTCATCCAGCACGCTTCCATCGCCTTGAGCCCGTACTCGCCAAACGCCACGTCCGACCCGCGCCAGGCCTTGCCGCACCGGCGGCCGCGCTGCTGTTTTCGGTACTTGACTTTCTTCGGCATCAACATGGCTTATGCCACCTCGCCTTACGCCGATGCGCGCGGGGCGCGCCGCGGCGTCCGGTACTCTTCTTCACGGCCCGTCCGCGGCACGAGACGCTCACCCTTGTACAGCCACACCTTCACGCCGATCTGGCCGTAGGTCGTGCCCGCTTCCGCCTGGCCGTAGTCAATGTCGGCCCGCAGCGTCTGCAGCGGCAGCTGGCCGTGCAAATACCACTCGGACCGCGCAATCTCAGCCCCGTTCAGCCGGCCCGACACGCGCACCTTGATCCCGCGCGCGCCAAACCGCAGGGCCGACTCGACCGCTTTGCGCATCGCCCGCCGGAACGCCACGCGCTTCTCGAGCTGCATCGCCACCGATTCGGCAATCAACTGCGCGTCAAGCTCGGGCTTCTGGATCTCCTGGATGTTGATGAAGACCTCGCGGCTCGTCCGCTTCTGGATCTCCTGCTTCAGCTTGTCGACTTCCGTCCCCTTGCGGCCGATGATGATGCCGGGCCGCGAGGTGTGGATGTCGATCTTCAGCTTGTTGGCCGCGCGCTCGATCTCGATTTTCGAGACTCCCGCATGCCGGAACCGCTCCTTCAACGACGAGCGCAGCCCGAGATCCTCGTGCAGCAGCTTCGCGTAGTCGCGATCCGCGTACCAACGCGAGAGCCAGGTCTTGTTGAAGCCCAGCCGGAACCCGTATGGGTGAACCTTCTGACCCACGTCTCGCTCCTACTTCTGCGCGGCGGTCTCGCCCTGAGCCGCCTTGGTTGCCTTGCGGGTCCTGGCTGGCGCACCAGCCTTCACGGCGCCCGTAGTCTCTGGACGCTCCGTCACCCTGACTGTCAGGTGTGCGGTGCGCTTGACGACGCGAAACGCGCGGCCCATCGGGGCCGGACGAACCCGCTTCTGCGACGGCCCCTGGCCGGCATAACACGCCGAGACGAACAGCCGCTCGACCTCGCCGCCAAAGCCCGGCTTCTGCTGCGCGTTGGCAATCGCCGACCGCAGCACCTTCTCGATGTCCCGCGCAATCCGCTTGGTCGAGAACCGGAGGGTGGCCAGCGCCTGATTGACCTCGTGCCCCCGGATCAGGTCGAGCACCAGGCCCGCCTTCTGCGCGGATGTGCGAACGTATTTCGCCGTTGCGTGAGCTGCAATCATCGCTAGCTCCCCGCCTTCGGAGCGGCCGCCGGTGCCGCGGCCGCCACCTGGGCGGCTTTCTCCGACTTGGTGGTGTGGCCTTTGAAGCCTCTGGTCGGCGAAAACTCACCGAGCTTGTGCCCGACCATGTTCTCGGTGACGTACACCGGGATGAACTTCTTGCCGTTGTGCACCGCCAGCGTGTGCCCGAGCATTTCCGGCAGCACGGTCGACCGGCGCGACCAGGTCCGTATGACCTTCTTCTCGCCAGCGCGGTTCATCACTTCCACCTTCTCGAGGAGGTGGGTGTCCACAAACGGCCCTTTACTCAAGGATCTGCTCATAACCTACCCTGAAGCCCTGGCGCCCTACTTCGGCCGCCGCTGGATGATGAACTGATCCGTCGCCTTGCTGTTGCGCGTCTTGAAGCCCTTGGTGGGCATGCCCCACGGCGACACCGGATGCCGGCCGCCCGAGGTCTTGCCCTCGCCGCCGCCGAGCGGGTGATCCACCGGGTTCATCGCAACGCCGCGCACGTGCGGCCGCTTGCCGAGCCAGCGGCTCCGGCCGGCCTTACCGAGCGACACGTTCTCGTGATCCAGGTTCCCCACCTGGCCCACTGTCGCCCGGCACTCGACGTTGATGCGCCGAAGTTCGCCCGACGGCATCTTCACCGAGGCATACTCGCCTTCCTTCGCCACCACCTGCACGGCCGCTCCGGCGCTGCGCGCCAGCTGGCCGCCCTTCCCCGGCCGCAGCTCCACGTTGTGGACCTGCGTCCCGAGCGGGATGTTCTTGAGCGGAAGCACGTTGCCCGGCAGGATGTCGACGGTGTCGCCAGCCACGATGCTGTCGCCCACCTTCAGCCCCACCGGGTGGAGGATGTAGCGCTTCTCGCCGTCGGCGTACTGCACCAGCGCAATGCGCGACGACCGGTTCGGGTCGTACTCCACCGTGACAACCTTGGCCGGAATGCCAATCTTGTCGCGCTTGAAGTCGATGATCCGATACAGCCGGCGGTGCCCGCCACCACGCCACCACATGGTGATCTCGCCGTGGTTGTTGCGACCGCCCGACTTTTTGAGGTTCTCGGTCAGCGGCTTATAGGGCTTCGCCGACGTAATTTCGGCGTAGTCCTGGATCGTCTGGAATCGCCGCCCCGGTGATGTCGGTTTATAACTGCGGATAGCCATCACTCACCCCGCGCTACGCGCCTTCCAGGAACTCCGGCATCTTCTCGCCATCGCGAAGCCGGACATATGCCTTCTTCCAGTCGGACCGCCGTCCGACGAACCGCCCCTGGCGCTTCTCCTTGCCATGCGCGATCGTCGTGCGTACGGTTGCCACCTTGGCGCCGAGCAGATGCTCGATGGCGCGCTTGATTTCCACCTTCGTCGCCGCGGTCGCCACGTGAAAGACCACCGTCTTGCCGTCCTCGCGCAGGATGGAGGTCTTCTCGGTAATCAGCGGCCGCCGGATCACGTCCGTAAGATTCATGATCCCAGCACCTCCTGCAGCCGCTCCACCGCGGCTCTGGTCGCGATGACGCGCTTGGCGAGCATCACGTCCCGGGCTGTCAGCCGCCCGCTCGGCAGGCACTGCGTCCTCGGAATATTCCGCAGCGCCCGGGCCAACGCCTCGGCCGGCTTCACGTCGACCACCAGCGCCGAACCTGTGGCGCCGAACCGGCCCAGCATCTCGGCCGCCGCCTTCGTCTTGACCACGTCCTCGAACTGGTCCACCACGATCACTTCACCCGCCTGGAACTTGGCCGCAAGCGCCTCGCGCAGCGCGACGCGTTCCTGCTTGCGCGGGATCGCGTACTCGTAACTGCGCGGCTGCGGCCCGAACGTCGTGCCGCCATGGCGCCACAGCGGATTGCGGGCCTCGCCGACTTGCGCCCGGCCGGTGCCCTTCTGCTTCCACGGCTTCTTGCCGGTTCCACTGACCATCGCGCGGGTCTTGGTCGCGTGCGTGCCGCGCCGTTTGCTAGCGTTCTCGCGGATGACCGACTGCCAGATCACGTCACCCTTCACGCGACCGCCAAACAATTCGTCGCGCAGGTCGAGCGAGCCAATCTTCTCGTTCTGTGCGTTCACGATATCGAGCGTCATGGCTACTTCTTGCCCTTCTTCGGCTTCTCGGCCTGCGGCTTCGGCTCAGGCTTGGCCGCGGCGGCCTTGCGAACCATGATGTAGGATCCGCGCGCGCCAGGCACGGCGCCGCGCAGCAGGAGCAGGTGCTGTTCGCCGTCCACCTTCTCGACCCTCAGATTCAGCGTCGTCACCCGCTCGGCGCCCATGTGGCCGGCGGCCCGCATGCCCTTGATGACCCGCGACGGATATGACGACGCGCCGATCGAACCGGGCGCCCGGTGGAACATCGACCCGTGTGTTGCCGCGCCACCTGCGAAGTGGTGCCGCTTGACAACGCCCTGGAACCCAAGCCCGCGGCTGGTCCCGACCACATCCACGCGCTCACCGTCCTTGAACACCGACGCGACGAGCACCTGGTCGCCCGGCTTTAGCGCCTCGGCGCCCTTGGCCAGCTTCACCTCGCGCCGGACCCGCGTGGGTGGCACGTTGGCCTTCTTGTAGTGGCCCGCGAGCGGCTTGACGACTTTGGCCGGCTTCTCTTCGACCAGCCCGATCTGCACCGACTGGTAGCCGTCCGTCTCGACCGTCTTCGCCTGCACGACCACGCACGGCCCGGCCTTGATCACGGTCACGGGCTGCACCGTCCCATCGGGACGGAACACCTGCGTCATGCCGAGTTTCTTGCCGATGATTCCTGTGACCATGGTCACTTACGATCCTTCCCGAACGCCTTGATCTCGACGTCCACGCCCGCCGGCAAGTCCAGCTTCATCAGCGCGTCGACGGTCTGCGACGTGGGCTCGAAGATGTCGATCAGCCGCTTGTGCGTCCGGATCTCGAACTGCTCGCGCGACTTCTTGTCCACGTGCGGCGAGCGGTTGACCGTCCACTTGTTCTTTTCCGTCGGCAGCGGAATCGGACCCGCCAGACGGGCGCCCGTCCGCTTCGCGGTCTCCACGATTTCGGCCGTCGACTGGTCGAGCACACGGTAGTCGTACGCCTTGAGCCGGATGCGGATTTTGTCGCCGAATGCTGTCGCCATTGGTGTCTCTCACTAGGGATTAGGGGTTAGGGATTAGGGGTTAGCGAAGCCAGCGCTTCTCGATTCCCCCGTCCCCGCCAATCCCCAATCCCCAATCCCTGTTCCCTACGCAATAATCTCCGTGACCGTCCCGGCGCCCACCGTGCGGCCGCCTTCCCGGATCGCGAACTTCGAGCCCTTCTCAATCGCCACCGGCTGGATCAACTCCGCCGTAATCTGCGTGTTGTCCCCGGGCATGATCATCTCCACGCCCTCC